>JAFGOC010000035.1 GCA_016926705.1 Dehalococcoidales bacterium
AGGTTAAAGAAAATACGGGGGAAATCTTCCGCGGCTATCCTCTGCAAGAGCGCGGCCGCTACCCGCGCACCGGCGTCAACGCTCGGCTGGCTGAACTTAAAAGCGATAGAGGAGACCGATAGTGCGGGTAAGCCGCGGGTATAGCCCTGCATGGCGGCACCGACCGTCCCGGAAATGAAGACGTCTTCTCCATAGTTAGGCCCGGGATTGATGCCGGAAACGACAATGTTCACATCCGGCACCAGTTTACCATGGCCGAGGATAATACAGTCGCTGGGTGTGCCGTCAACCTGGAAGGCGGGCACATCGGGAAAAGGGGAGGGGTATTCATGGACGTGGAGAGGGCGGAATAGAGATACCGCCGTGCCGATGGCGCTCCTTTCGCTCTCGGGGGCTACCACCGCTACCTCGCCGATTTTCTTCAGTTCTCTCACCAGCGCCCAGAGGCCGTCCGCATGAACGCCGTCGTCGTTAGTCACCAATATTTTCATAGTATTACTTACGCTTGTAGTTTAGCACGGCATGGAGTTCTCCATCAAAAATTCCCTTTCCTCCTTGTATCATATTTAAATTTTTGGAGATTTCGGGCACTTTTCAGGTATAATAGGGATATGTTAATAGTCGCCTGCGTTAAGCAGGTCCCGGATACTACCCAGGTCAAGGTCGACCCCGAAACCGGTACGCTTATCAGGGAGGGCGTGCCATTTATCATGAACCCCTACGATACCCATGCCCTCGAGGAAAGCCTGCGACTCAAAGATAAGTACGGTTTCCGCGTCGCGGTGATTTCCATGGGGCCGCCCAGCGCTGAAGTAACTTTAAGGAAAACTCTGGCCCTCGGCGCCGATGAGGCTATTTTGCTTTCCGACCGCGTTTTCGGCGGCGCCGATACTTTGGCCACCAGCATGGTACTGACCGGCGCTATCAAGAAACTGGCGGAAAAGGAAGAGCTGGCTATCGTCATGTGCGGCCGACAGACCATCGACGGGGATACGGCGCAGGTAGGCCCCGGCATCGCCACGCGCCTGGGATGCTCTCAATTAACGCTGGTCGACCGCGTTGAAGAGGTCGATTTAAAGTCGAAAACGCTCAAGGTCAGGCGTAAGCTGGAAGGTCGCCATGAGGTAGTCAGCGCCCCCCTCCCGGCTATGATTGCCGTGCTGCGGGAAATTAATACCCCGCGCTATCCCAGCGTCCCCATGCGGCTTGAGGCGGAAGACTCTTCCATCATCCTCTGGGATAATAAGGTAATGCAGATGGACGAGGCGACCATCGGACTGAAAGGCTCGGCAACGCAGGTACGCAAAATCTTTTCCCCGGAAAGGGCCAAAGGCGAGATACTCGGCGGTGAGATCGATAAACCGGAGGACTCCGCCAGACTGTTAATCACTAGGATGGTAGAAAAGGACCTGTTGTCCCTGTAAATATCATGGCAGAAGAACCTAAGAAAATTAAGCGACCCCGCGGCACTGCCCGGCTCATTCCCGGCAAGTGCATCGCTTGCGGCGCCCGCTGCCAGGCTGAATGCAAGTTTGATGCCATCATCATGAATGAGAAGGGCGAACCGATTATCGACCTTGAGAAGTGTACCCGTTGCCAGCGTTGCTTAAAAATCTGCCCTGCCGATGCCATCGAGATTTATTACACACCGGAAGAGCAGAAAATCCTCGATGAACTTGCCAAGCAAAAAGCCGCTAAACCCACACCCGAGCCCGAGGCTGAAAAAGAAGACCCCCGCCTGGCGAAACTCAAGGAGTACAAAGGTGTCTGGGTCTTTACCGAGCACACCGAAGGCAAGCCCGCCGAGGTCTCCTGGGAGCTGCTGGGAGTGGGTGCCGACCTCGCCAAAGCCCGTAATGTGGAGCTTTGCTCTATCGTCATCGGGGAAAAAGTGGAGCACCTTTGCGCCGAGGCGTTCGCTTACGGCGCTTCTAAAGCGTATCTGGTTGACGACCCCGTTTTTCACTACTACCGCACCGAGAGTTATTACAAGGCATTTTGCTATTTAATCGAGAAATACAAGCCGGAAATAGTGCTGGTCGGCGCTACCGGCCTTGGGCGCGACCTGGCGGGGGCGGTGGCTACCAATCTCCAGACCGGTCTTACCGCCGACTGCACCGGGCTTTCCATCGACGACAAGGGATTTTTATTACAGACCCGTCCCGCGTTCGGCGGGAATATCATGGCGACTATTTTAACGGAGTTTACCCGACCCCAGATGTCCACCGTGCGTCCCCACGTTATGCCCCTCCCCACTAAAGACAACTCCAGCAAAGGAGCAATTATCCGTGAGAAAGTGCCGCTGAAAGAAGAGGATATCGCCGCCAAGGTTCTGGAAATCATCGGTGACGAAAAGCTCGATAGCGTTAATGTAGCCGCGGCAGACATTATCATATCCGGCGGTCGCGGCATGTGCAACGCAGAAAATTATAAAATCCTCCAGGAGCTTGCCGACGAGCTCGGCGGCGTTGTCGCCTGTTCCCGCGCTGCCGTGGAAGCCGGCTGGATGCCCCTGGAAAGGCAGGTGGGCCAGACCGGTAAGACCGTCAGACCCAAGATATATTTCGCCGTCGGTATCAGCGGCGCCATCCAGCACCTGGTCGGCATGCAGGACTCGGATACTATTATCGCCATTAACCGTGATAAACAGGCACCCATTTTCGAGGTAGCCACCTTCGGCATCGTCGGCGACCTCTTTCAGGTGATACCGGCCATTACCGCCTACGTGCGGGAAAGACGCAAGCAGAAAGCAGGCAAGGCAGGATAAATATGTCGGCAACAGTAATAGCTTTTATTATCGTGCTCGTGCTGGCGTTAGCCTTCTTTGCGTACAGTTGTTACCGGCGCTTCGGGCTGGTCCTGAAAGGCAAACCGGACAATAGGTTTAATTCTATCGGTAAACGTTTCTGGAACATGCTCTTTTACGCCTTCGGGCAGCGCCGCGTTGTCAAAAAGCCCTTCGGGGTCAACCACTTCGTGCTCTTCTGGGCTTTCATGATTCTCCTGATTTCTAATACCGAATTTCTGCTTAACGGGCTTGCCCCGGACACGATTAGCTTCTCCCTCCTACCGGATGGCGCTTACTTTACGCTGGCTTTTATCTTCGATATCATGTCCGTCCTGGCGCTTATAGCCGTCATTTTAGCTATTATCAGGCGTTTTACTTTCCCGCCGCCTTATGTAGAGGCCAAAAGCCGCGACGCCTTTGTAATCCTCGGGTTGGTGGCCGGATTAATGATTGCCTTCTTCGGCATGAACGCCTGTGAAATCGCCGCCGGCGCGGATAGGGCAGGGGTCTGGATGCCGGTCGCCAATTGGGTCGCCTCGTGGCTGCCCTCCGGCGCGGCCGGACTGGGTACCGCGGCACGGGTCTTCTGGTGGATTCATGCCGTCATCCTGCTGGCCTTCCTGGACTACCTGCCTTACAGCAAGCACATGCACATTATGACATCGATTCCCAACTGTTTCTTTAAGAGCCTGGAAAAGGTAAAGACCCAGCCCCGCGAGGAGTTTAAAAAGGGCAACACCTTCGGCGTGGGGGAGGTGGAGAGTTTTACATGGAAGGGCCTTTTCGATTCCTATTCATGCACCGAATGCGGCCGCTGCTCCGATGCCTGCCCGGCCACATTTACGGGTAAGTCCCTCCAGCCGCGACTGGTGATACACGACATAAAGGTGAACCTGTTGAAAAACGCCGATAAAGACGGACATAAAGAGCTGCCGTTAATCGGGGGTGAAGGGGAGGGGAGTGTCAAAGAAGAGGTCATCTGGGAGTGTACCACCTGCGGCGCCTGCATGGAGGTCTGCCCGGTCTTTATCGAGCACGTGCCGCGTATCGTAGATATGCGCCGTCACCTGGTGGAAACGAAAGCAAGATTTCCGGAGGAGCTGCTATTACTCTTTGAGAACATGGAGCAGCGCAGCAATCCCTGGGGCATTGCCCCCGCCGAGCGCACCAAGTGGGCGGCGGATATTGATGTCCAGCCCTTTGAGGCTGGCAAAACGGAATACCTGTTCTACGTCGGTTGCGCCGGCGCTCTGGATGCCCGTAACCGTCATACCACCCTCTCCCTGGCGAAGATTTTCGATAAAGCTGGTATTTCCTGGGGGACTTTAGGCAGGGACGAGATGTGCTGCGGCGACAGCCTGCGCCGTCTCGGCAACGAGTATGTTTTCGACCGCATGGCGCAGGCGAACATTAAGATGTTTGCAGAAAAAGGCGTCAAGAAAATTATCACCCAGTGCCCGCACTGCTTCAGCACCCTGAAAAACGACTACCGCCAGTACGGCGCTGAACTGGAAGTCGTCCACCATACGGAGTTGATAAATCAATTAATTAAAGAGGGCAGGCTTAAACTTAAATCCACTCCTCCGGATTTGGGCAAGGTAGTCTATCATGATTCCTGTTACCTGGGCCGATACAACGGCATCTATGATGCCCCCCGACGTGTGATAACCTCCGCTACGGGCAGCGCCCCGCTGGAAATGGAAAGGAACCGTGACAATGGCTTTTGCTGCGGAGCCGGCGGCGGCCGCATGTGGATGGAGGAAAAAGAGGGCAGTCTCATCAACGTCGCCCGGGTGGAAGAAGCCTTGAAGAAGCAGCCGGACACCGTCTGCGTTGCCTGTCCCTACTGCATGACCATGTTCGATGATGGACTTAAAGACAAAGAGGCCTCCGATAAAGTGCGTGTGCTCGACCTGGCGGAAATTGTCGCTAATGCCTTGCCGGATTAGTGAAAAAAGACTTTTAAAGCACTACAAAATATGGATGAATCGAGGCTGGACATACAAACCAGCCTCGTAATATAATAAAAACGGATTATATAGCCAGAGTCTTAAGCCCATAAGGCAGCTGGCATTATCCCGCAGACGGTACTTTCCGGCTGCATTCCTCAGCCTTTACATGTATGATATTTTGACGCGTGAAAACAGAGACTGTTCAGAAAGGAGTTGGTCCTGATGGTTAAAGAACTTCCCGTTATTTATCTTCAAGCGGCTGCGTGCAGCGGCTGTGCCGTTTCAATATTGAATTCGGCCAGCCCCACCATCAAGAATGTACTCATCGACCAGATAGCTCCGGGCGTGCACATTAACCTCAAGTTTCACCCGGTGGTTATGGCTGCTGCCGGAGACCTGGCCCTCCAGGTGATGGAGGACACCGCCAAGCGACAGAAGGGCGAGTATGTCCTCGTCGTTGACGGTGCCATACCCACAGCCGACGGCGGTATTTACAGTGTCATCGGCGAGCGGAACGGACAACCTGTTCCCATGGTGGAAAGGGTCAAGGAGCTTTCCGCCGATGCGATGGCGGTTATCGCCCTGGGTACCTGCGCAGCTTTCGGCGGAATTCCCGCCGCCCCGCCCAATCCTACCGGCTGCAAGTCCGTGCAAAAAGTGCTCGAAGCCAGCGGCATCAAAACGCCCCTTATCAATGTTCCCGGCTGTCCACCCCACCCCGACTGGTTTGTGGGTACGGTAGCCGGCATTATCCTTAACGGCCTGCCCAAGCCGGAGGAGCTGGATGATTTCCTGCGTCCCAGGGCTTTCTACGGCAAGCTGATTCACGAGAACTGTCCCCGCCGCGCCTATTTCGACGAGGGCAAGTTCGCCAAGAAATTCGGCGATGAAGGCTGCCTTTATGAACTCGGTTGCAAGGGCCCCATCACCCATGCGGACTGCCCGTTAAGACACTGGAACAGCGGCACCAACTGGGTTATCGGCGCCGGCGCCCCCTGCAACGGCTGCACCCAGCCCGAGTTCCCCACCGAGACGGCTCCTTTCTACGAGAAGCTTGTTGATGTCGACCTGCCGGTTGTTGGCGCTTACTGGGCCAACAAGGAAAAGGAGGCGAAATAATGGGTAAAATCATTATCGACCCCTTAACCAGGATCGAGGGTCACCTCAAGATAGAATGCACCGTGGAAAACGGCGTCGTTAAGGACGCCCGCGCTACCGGCACCCTCTTCCGCGGACTGGAACTCATCCTTAGGGGCCGCGACCCGCGTGATGCCCAGATAATCACACAGCGCATCTGCGGCGTCTGCCCGCAGTCGCACGGCATCGCTGCCACGTTGAGTCTGGATAGTGCTTTCGGCATCGCTGATAAGATTCCTGATAACGGCCGCATCATCCGCAACCTGATTCACGGCGCGCACGTCATCCAGGACCATATCCTCCACTTCTATCACCTCGCCGCTCTGGACTACGTAGATATCACTGATGTCGCCAAGTATGAAGGCAATGATTCACAGCTGAACAGCATCAAGGACTTCATCGGCCGCGGCGCCCTGGAGCCTTTCCTCCCCCGCTATGAAGGCGATTACCGCCTGCCTCCGGAGGTAAACCAGCAGGCTGTCGCCCACTACGTGAAGGCGCTGGAAATCCGCCGCATCGGCCACGAGGCGGTGGCTATCTTCAGCGGCAAGGTCCCCCACAGTGTAGGCGTTGTCCCCGGCGGTGTGACCTCCGTCCCCACCGCTGATAACATCATGGCTTATATCTGGAAAATTAAAATCCTGCAGGATTTCATTGATAACGTATATATCCCGGATGTCCTCGCCGTCGCCGGTGCCTATATGGACTATGCGGAAATCGGCGTCGGCTGTAAGAACCTGCTTTCCTACGGCAGTTACGACCTAGATGGAAAAAGCCCGAATTATGCTACCAGGGCGCGACTCTTCAAGCAGGGCACCGTCGGTGCTGACCTTAAGCCGGTTGCTCTGGATACCTCTAAAATCACCGAACAGGTCAAGCACTCCTGGTATGAGGATGACACCTCCAACCGCCACCCCTCCCATGGTGATACCAGACCGCAATACGGCAAGAAAGACGCCTACTCCTGGTCTAAAGCCCCCCGCTATGATGGCAAGGTCTTTGAAGTGGGGCCTTTGGCCCGCGTTGCTGTGACCTACGCCAAAGGCGACCCCAAGATGAAGGAGATGGTCGAGGGTTCACTTAAGGCGCTTAAGGCCAGCCCCGCTGCCCTTTTCTCTGTGCTAGGGCGGCACCTGGCGCGGGCGCTCTCCGCCAAGTTCATCGTTGACTCACTGGAAGGCTGGGCGCTCTCGCTCAAGCCGGGCCAGCCCGCATACGTAGAATACGAGCTCCCGGAAGAAGCCTCCGGCATGGGCATCGTCGAAGGCGCCCGCGGCGCTCTGGGGCACTGGATTGAGATTAAAGATAAGAAAATTGCTAACTATCAGGCGGTTGTCCCCACCACCTGGAACATATCGCCGCTGGACGACAAAGGACAGCACGGGCCTGTCGAGCAGGCGCTTATCGGCACGAAAGTACGGGACGAGGAAAACCCCTTCGAAGTCGTCCGCATCGTGCGTTCCTTCGACCCGTGTATCGCCTGCGCCGTCCATTGCGTCACCCCCAAAGGTCGAGACCTCGGCAAGTTCAGGATAGTGTAGGTTAGGAGGAGAGATGATTTTATCGGAACAAAAACCCTTCGATGAAATACTGACCTATCTGGAGAAAGATAAAAACGTCTTTATCGTGGGCTGTGAAGGCTGCGCCCAATCATCGGGCAGCGGCGGCCCGCAACAGGTCGCGGAAATGAAGCAAAAGCTTACGGAAGCAGGCAAGAACGTAACCGGCACCAAGTCCATCGATTTTCTCTGTGAAAAAGCCCTTATCAAGTCGGAACTCAAGGGAAAAATCGACCAGCTTAAAGCCGCCGACGCCATTCTCGTGATGACCTGCGGCATAGGTGTACAGTGCGTCGCAGCGGCTATTAATAAGCCCGTTTATCCCGCCTGCAATACCGTTAACCTGGGCGGCACGCGCGGCGAATGGAAGGGCAGCGAACGCTGCTACGAATGCGGCCAGTGCCTGCTGTATCATACCGGCGGTATTTGCCCCCTCACCGCCTGCACCAAGAGCCTGGTCAGCGGGGCCTGCGGCGGGGCGAATAACGGCAAGTGTGAGGTTTCTCCGGACCGCGACTGCGGCTGGGAGTTGATTTACAATCGACTCAAGGAACGTGGCTTACTGCACCGTCTGAATGAAATGATGAAGCCCCTAGACCATAGAAAACTAATGCCCCGACCGGAGATGATGTCCACCCCGCGCTACGGGCTGGAGAATCCGCCAAAAGCGGAAAAACCGGCGGAGGAGGTGAAAGCATAATGAGCCTTCAATCCAAGCTGGAATCGGGTAAATTTGCCGTCTCCTGCGAGTTCGGGCCTCTCAAGGGCACCGATACTCAAGAAATACAGGAAAATATTGAAGTCCTCAAGGGCAAAGTGGATGCTGCCAATGTTACCGACCAGCAGAGTTCCGTGATGAGGTTGTGCTCGCTGGTTACCTCCGCATTGTGCGTGCAGGGAGGACTGGAACCTATTTTCCAGGTGACCTGCCGCGACCGCAACCGCATCGCTTTGCAGTCCGACCTTTTAGGGGCGTGGGTGATGGGTATCAAGAACGTCCTTGCTTTAACCGGCGACCTGCCGGATTTGGGCGACCACCCCCAGGCCAAGGGTGTCTTCGACCTCGATTCGGTGACGCTTCTCCAGGCCATCGCGCGACTCAATGAGGGCTTCGATCTTGCCGGGAACGAACTCAAAGGCAAGCCTGCTTTCTTCCCCGGCGCCGTGGTCAAGGTGGAGTCAAACACCGAAGCCGCTGCCGAGCTGCAGATTGCCAAGTTGCAGAAGAAAATAACCGCTGGCGCCAGGTTCATCCAGACACAGGCTGTATATGACGCCGAAACATTTGAGAAATTTATGCAGCGGGTAGAAAAATTCAAGGTCAAAGTGCCAGTCATGGTGGGCATTATTCCACTGAAGAGCGCCGGCAGCGCCAGGTTTATGAACGCCAATGTTGCCGGTATCCGCGTTCCGGATACGCTTATCGCGAAAATGGATGCCGTCGCCAAGGAAGACCGCGCTAAGACCGGTATCCGGATTGCCGCCGACCTTATCAAGCAGATGAAGCCCATGTGCCAGGGTGTGCATATCATGGCAATCGGCTGGGAAAAGAGAGTGCCGGAAATCATGGCGGAGGCGGGACTATAAAATTATTTTAGGATAAAATTAAATCCCCGACTCTTTAAAAAGTCGGGGATTTTTGTTTTTAGATTCCTTGCTGCTTGCTACTTACTCTAATAGATTCATGTCTCGGAAAATGTTCTCGACCAGGCGTGAATTACTGACGGTAAACCCGATCACGAAGCTTTTATTTTTCAGCTTGGCGAAGAATATGCGTTCCCGTATCGGCCGCAGAAAGTCCATGGGGAACCAGTGGTTAAAGCCCCCGCTGCCCCAGAGTCGCCACTTGCCGTTGGAGATGGCCGGCTCGTGACTGGCTATTTTTTCAATTTCACTTACGGGCACCTTTTTATTTATTCCAAAGAAATAGTAGTTACGGAATATTACCCTATCGGGGTAAATGGTTATCAGCCCGTCCGAATATAATTTTTCCGTATACATTTTGGTAATAGTCTTTTAACTCCCCTTCTTCACTGCCTCCGCTATCCCTTTAGCCCACTTGGATATCATGTCCCAGTCGCGGAAATCGCCGATTTCCGTTTTTACCATCTTCAGCATATATTTTTCCATGAAGTTCAGTTTTTGTTGGTTTATCATGCCGTGGAAGACGGTGATATCCCGCGGCTTTATCCTATCGATGACCGGTTTCAGTCCCTTAGGCACCAGCCACCCCTCCAGTAGCTTGACGGGGTCGCCTTTTTCAGTGGGGCCGGAGGAAAAAATCCATACCGGGAGTTCGGCAAGCACTTTTTCATTTTTCTTGACGAAGTTGGATACCTCTTTACGCCACCCGCCGATATAGGCCGCGCTGCCGATGATTACCGCCTGATAATCGGCAACATTTTTAACCTTACCGGCAGATATGACGTCCGCCTGCAGCCCTTGACCCGTTAGCGCCTCTCCGATTTTCTCCGCTATTTCTTTTGTCGCCCCGTACTTGGAACCATAAGCCATAAGAACCTTTATCATCATTTATCTTTATCCCCCTCTTTCAACAGGCGCACGGCCTTTTTACATCGTTATCAGCCGCCGGGCGGGCATGCCTCCGACTTTACCAGGTCGGTCCTTTCAATTTCCGCGCTGCCGCACTTGGGGCACTTGCGGTTCTTCTCCTCGGAAGGCCCTTTCGGCGCCGGCATTACGAACACATTCCGGCATTTTTTACACTTGTACTGCCAGTCCGGCGGACCGAAGGAACAGATATCGCACTTTTTTTCGCCCGGTTTTCCGGTCGCTTTATCGTTCATCTTTTAGCGTTCGTTGCCGAACGGGTGGATGTCCGCAAAAATTATCGGCCTTTCTAGTTTTATTATACCACCCGGCCAATGGGGTATGAACGGAGGGGTCAGCACCGCCGTGCTTTGATTAAATGTATGCCTTTCCTGCTCTTTCCCCATGCATATCTCGAATTCAGCGCCGAGTTCGCTTAAATCATCGGTGTTTGTGCCCAGCAGGCACATAATCTGGGTGGTCGGGTGGGTGTGGGGCTTATCCGGCTCCGGGCCGATTCTGTAAGGCGCCCGTTTCATGCTCTCATACAGCATCACGAAGTCGAACCCAGTTGCCTCTTTAGTCCTGATAAAGGCGATTTGACCCCCGCCGTCGTCCCGGTTGGTCGGGCCGTAGTGCCAGGCACCTTTACGCAGGAAAGCCAGCGGCATAACATATTTCCGTGTTGGCGAACGCCACCTCGCGATAGGGCCGGGTTTCTTGTTCTTGAGTGCTGGTTTTTCTTTATATTTCGGCGTCATCGATATCTCGTAGTAGAAGAAGCGTTTATTCAAGATATTCACCGTGGCCGGGAAATGCGGCATACCAGCGGGAATCGCCACGGCGGTGGTCGTAGTAATCATGTGCGTATCCAGTTCGTCCCCGAGGCAGAACTCGACCTCTGCTCCCAGGTCGCCGATGTCGTCCATATCCGACCCCGCAAAGAGCAGCACCTGGTCGAAGTCATGCACGTGGGGAGTGTACGGCGCCTTGCCTATCTTACCCGCCGTCCAGTAGCACCCGTACTTGATATGAACGTCGAACCCCAGCCATTTTTTGTCCAGCTCCACCCCCTGCCTGAACCCGCCTTCATCGTAGTCTTTTATAGGTATGCTCTTGATTAAATGGTCGTATTTCATCGCCGCTGCTTTTGGCATGTTCCCTCCTCTACGGTTATCCGATTTTAGCACATATCTTTCCGGAGTTTAAATACCTTTGCCTTTCTCCCCGCCGCACGTTATAGTTGATATAGAACGTCCTATGAAGACCAGCGACTTCGATTATAAATTGCCGGAAGGTTTTATCGCCCAGACACCCGTTGAGCCGAGAGACCATTCCCGACTGCTTGTCCTGAACCGCAAGGACGGCTCCATCACGCACCGCCGTTTTTATGATATTGTCGATTACCTGCTGCCCGGCGATGTCATGGTCTTTAATGACAGCCGCGTCATCCCCGCCCGTATCAAGGGTAAGAGGGCAGGGAGCGGCGGGGCGGTGGAAATCCTCTTGTTACGCCGTCTTGAGGAGAATCTATGGGAGACGCTGGTAAAGCCAGCCAAGCGCCTTAAAGTAGGCGCCGAAGTAGAGATACATACTGATTCCACTCCCAACAAGCCCATCACTGCTCACATCACCGCAGTTGGTGAAGCCGGCATGAGGACTGTTAGCTTCAACGATGAAGAACGACTGCTGGCCGCCGGCGAGATGCCTCTGCCTCCCTATATCCACACCCCCCTTAAAGACAAAGAGCGGTATCAGACAGCCTTCTCTAAAGCTATCGGCAGCGCCGCTGCGCCCACGGCCGGTCTGCACTTTACCCCGGCCCTACTAGAGAAGATAGAGGAGAAAGGCGTGCGCTGCCTATACATCACGCTGCACGTGGGGCTGGATACCTTCCGCCCCGTCACTGAAGACGACCCCTTGAAGCATAAGATTTACCGGGAGTATGGCGTTATTGAAAGTGATGTTGCTGAAGAACTGACCCGTGCCCGCCACGAGGGACGCCGCATTATCTGCGTCGGCACAACGACGGTCAGGCTAATCGAGCAGGACGCCCTGAAAAGTCATGACGGAGAAATCCAGCCCTTCCAGGAGTGGGTCGACCTCTTTATTCTGCCGGGGCACCGCTTCCGCATGGTCGACGCCATGATAACCAACTTCCATCTGCCCCGGTCGACGCTGCTCATGCTGGTGGCGGCTTTCGGCGGTAAAGCGCTTATCGACAAAGCCTATCGTGAGGCCATCGACCAGAAATACCGGTTCTACAGCTTCGGCGACGCGATGTTGATATTATGATAAAAATAAGGGAGTTACTCGGCAATCTTGACAAGCGGATTTAAAGCGATATATCATCGGTGATAAGTGTCAGGGTAGACAGCAAGAAGTCTTCTATGACTTAAATTATCTGCATCTATTCAGGTTAGAACCGAGGATTAGTAATCCAAAAAGGAGGATAACAGAATGAGCACATGGCATAGTTACTTTAAGGAAAAGGGGCAAGCACCTGATTGGCCGTATCCTATCCGCTTCGAACAGGAGCAGGAAATCGATACCGATGTCCTGGTGATTGGCGGCGGCATCGCAGGGTGCTGGGCGGCTATCAGCGCCGCCAGGCAGGGACTTAATGTGGCTCTGGTGGAAAAGGGTGATACCGTCAGGAGCGGTGCCGGGGGCCCCGGATGCGACCACTGGTGTAATGCGCCTGCAAATCCATTATCTAATGTGGACCCGGATGAATGGGCGCAGCACATGGCAGACCGCCCGTACTGTAACGGCATCGGTATACAAATACAATGCCGCGAAAATTTTGATACCCTGCTTGAACTGGAGCAGATGGGCGGTAAGATTAGAGATACCAAAGATGAGTACGTGGGTGCTGAAGGCCGTGATGACAAGACCAAATTTATGATTTCCCCGCGCTATACAAAAGTGCACAGTTATGTCCCCTGGGCAATAAAACCAACAACCTTTAAAAGTAATCCGGACCAGAAACTAAACAACGTGGTGATACGGGTCTGGGGGAGTACTTTCAAGCCGGTTCTTAAAAAAGAATGTAAGCGCCTGGGAGTAAAAATTTTTGACCGAGTGATGGCTACCAGTCTGCTGACCGAGAAAGGTGTCCAGGGAGGTCGGGTTATCGGGGCGACCGGCGTCAATAACCGCACCGGTGAATTCATGATTTTTAAATCCAAAGCAACCATTCTTTCTACAGCTGGAGCCGGGTCGATATGGCTGATAAGCACGGAATTGGGCGGCTACTGCAATATGATGTCCCGGACTATTACCGGCGACGGCACGGTCATGGCCTGGAAAGCAGGAGCCGATCTGACTACTATGGAAAGCTCCGGAGTCTTGCGCATTGCCACCGGACATAAACATAAGTGGTATACTGGTGCGGGTGACGCCAGTTATGAGAATGTTCCCCTCGTAGATGCTAACGGGAAAAGGCTGCCGCTGCCGATACAGGGTTGGGTCGACGCAGGGGCCATGGTTGCATCTCCTGAAGTTGATAATAAAATTCGTGAGGGTATCCTGAAAGGTGAGTACGCGCTGCCGTTCTATGGCGATTTCCCGGCAATGCCGGAGGTCGAAAGAAAAGCTACGTGGAACTTGATGCTCGGGGAAGAATCAACCACGAAAATCATCATCAAAACTTTCAATGAAGCCGGTTATAACCCGGGCCGGGACCTGCTCCAGAGTTACAAGTTCATCGAGGGCAACAGCTTGCCGCAATGGGGCGAGGCCGGTTACGGCGGCGGAATTCTGGTCGACTGGGATTTGAAAACTACTCTAGATGGTTTGTACGCTGCCGGAACGCAGATGTTTGCGCCCGAAGACCACAGCTATGCGGCGGCCACCGGCAGGTATGCCGGCCGAAAAGCGGCCGCCTATGCCCGACAGATAGGTAAATCTAAAATATCCCGTGAGCAGGTCGACCGCGAGAAAGCCCGGGTTTACGCCCCGATTAAGCGCACCAGCGGCGTAGAGTGGAAAGAACTTCATGCCGGCATCGCACGGGTCATGCAGTATTATGTCAGTGAATTCAAAACCGGGTCTCTCTTCAATATGGCTCTCGATGTCCTGAAAAGAATTGAAGGTGAATCGGTGCCTTTGCTGTTCGCTCTCGACCCGCATAAGCTGTTACGCAGTCTTGAAGACTTGAGCCTTTTAACGTACGCTCAAATCATCATACAGGCTATGAAGGCGCGTAAAGCCAGCAGCGCCCCGCTGAATTTCCGTAGGATAGACTACCCGGCTCTGGACCCCCCGGAATGGAACAAATTTATCACGATTAAGCAGGAAAACGGTAAGGTTAAGACCGGAGAACTGCCGCTGACTTTTTGGGGTAATATGAAAAACCAGTATGAAGCTCGTAATAAAGACTATACCGGTGTTTACAAGAGGAAATGATATTTCAAAATCAAAGCTGAGCCTCTTGAATAAACCGATTTTTTGGAGGAAATGATGACCCAGAAAAAAATATCCGCTGTTCCTAACGTTGCTACACCGAGCGCTCCAGTGATTTTTAATCCTGATATCTGTGACGGTTGCAATACCTGCGTTGAAGTATGCCAGATAGATGTGTTTATGCCCAATCCGGAGAAAGGCAAGCCTCCTATCATATTACATCCTGATGAATGCTGGTACGGTGGCTGCTGTGTCAATGATTGCCCCCGGCCGGGAGCCATCAAGTTTAACTGGCCGCTGCAGCAGCGCGGTTACTGGAAAAACAAAGCCACCGGAGAAGTCCATCAAATATAGCTCTTTAAAGTCGTGATGTTTTACCAGCGTTAGTTGGCTAATTTCGTATTATAGTGACTGCGCTACTGACGTTATGCTGATGCTATGGTATTTATCATTCAGGCAGATATTGTTCGCCGGGCCTTTTTTCTATTTCAGTATTGCTGGATAGGAGTGTGAGATGGATAAAACCGAACAGGTATACCGCGACCTGCAGAGACATATGGATAGAATGCCGGGCGGCTTCCCGGAAGTGGCATCCGGCCTGGATATTAAACTGCTGAAGCGTTTCTTCACTCCTGAAGAAGCCGAAATGGCTGCGCAGCTTTCCATGAAACCGGAACCGCTCAAGCGTATATATAATCGCGTTAAGGACAGCGGTATATCTATTGAAGAATTGCGGCAGATGCTCGACCGGATGATGCATAAAGGCGTCATTCTGACATGGGAAGACGGCTATGATGAGACGCATTACAGCAATGCGGAGTTCGCCATGGGCGGGATTTTTAATTTTCAGCTGAATAATCTCACCAGGGAACTGCTTAGCGATTATCATCAATACCAGGCTGAAAGGCGTTCTCAAGCAAGTCCCGGCCCCGGCGGCCCCCTCCCACTGCGCACCATCCCCGTCGAAAAAAGCATTCCCGTGCCGGAAAAATATCACGTCAGCGATTATGACAGCGTCAGGAAACTCGTCGAAAACGCCAGGGGCAAGATATCCGTGGCCAACTGCATATGCCGTCTGACGTCGCAGATTCTGGGGGAAGGCTGTCAAAAGACCGACCTAATCGAGGCCTGTTTGATGATAGGGCCGGACCATGCCCGGCGTCACGTCGATATGGGTATCGGAAGGTATCTCACCAAGGAAGAAGCCTTTAAACTCCTCGATAAAGCCCAGCAGGACGGTCTTGTCCTTCAGCCGGAAAACTCCCGGGCTCCCGATACCATATGTATCTGCTGCGGCGATTGCTGTGTGCTCCTGAAAATGCTTAATAACCACCCCCGCCCCGTAGAAATGTACGTAACCAACTTTTACGCAGAAGTCGATGGGGAATTATGTAACGGATGCGGTGAATGTGTTGCAAAGTGCCAGCTTAATGCCATTACCGTGGATGATAAGGCCCGGGTAAACCTTGACCGCTGTATCGGCTGCGGCAATTGTGTTACGCTCTGTCCGCAGGGCGCCGTCAGGTTAAAAAAGAAAGAGCCGGAGAAAGTACCCCCGAAGGACAAGGTAACCGTCAATATGAATACGCTGGCGCGCCGCGTCGGCTGGTGGAACATACTTAAAATCAGGACGAAAATGCTGCTGGGGATAAAGGTATAAGTAAAAAAATAGGTTTAAGCCATGTCTTCCATACCCAGCGTTATTAAAGTCTCTTTCGTCGGTAGGCCCGTCTTCTCGTCCCAGCCGCGCAGAGCGTAATATTCCTTTAGCATAGCCGTGTATTTATCGCGGTCGAGCTTGTTGCCGCTCATGTCCGCGGGCTGTGCCCACGGCCCGGGCATAATCATTTTACGGCCGTGCATGCCTTCGTTAAGCGGCTCGGTAAAGTTATAGTCCGGCGGGTAATCGTCCCCGGGTACTTTGTGCCCCTCCCGCACCCGGATAAACCGCTGGAGATTGAAAATCCTCTCGGCGTAAACGTCCAACACGGAAGCGGGCATTCCCGTTACCGCGGTGAAGATTTTACCTTCAAGTTCCGGGTCGCCGACGCTGTCCTGGGTGCTGAAGGAATAGGTTATCGGCCAGACGTAGTCGCACAACCCCAGGCTGTCCCGCAGGTAGGTCCGGTTCTGGATGTTCCGGGCCGCCATCGCCTTGCCCTCGTAGGTCGTCTGGTCGGCGGCGGCTTCGCTCCCCCAGAAAAGACGGGCTATTTTTAGGAAGGACTCGGGAGAAACCGTTGACGATTTCGGGTCGTTCTGATACTCGGCCCAGGCCATGTTGGCATATCCCATTTCATGGACGGTGATGGGGTGCATCCTGGTCTCGAAAGGGTACAGCAAAGCATGGGCGATGAAAGCCCGCGGCGGGATATTATCGTGCAGACCGACCGGAGCGACGTTATAGGGGAACAGCGCGGCGGCTTGCGGCGGTACTTTATCGCGGACGCGCATCATGCCCTCGGCGAGAATGTCCCCGAACCCTTCACGGCGGGCTATCAAGGAAAGTAACTTTTCCAGGAATTCCCGCGTGCCGATTTTAGAAAGAGGCAGACTAGTTTCTGCTTCGTTAAGGACGTTAGCTTTATAGCAGGCATAAAGCCAGTCCACCATGCTCTGAAGTTCAAAGGTATCAATGGAATAATCATTGGCCAGTGTCGGAGAATCAAATAAAGTCTTGAGCGGTTCATCTTCATAGCCATAAAGCCAGGGCAGATAATATTCCATCGACTGGCAGCCACGCAGGCCCTCCAGCGCCGGGTCCTTGCCGTAGCGGTAGATGTACTTGGAGCATTTCAGTCCGCACTGGTAGCAGTGCCTCAAGCCCGTCGTCTCCAGGATATGCCCGTGATTGGAGATGCCGATGCGGGGCACTATCGCCAGGCTGACGGTATTTTTAATCTTGACTGTATATTTGTTCAGTTGTTTGAGTTTGGCGGGTTCGGCGACCTTGACGTTGCCCGTGCCCCTGACGACGATTGCCTTAAGGTTCTTGGATGCCATGACCGCCCCGAACCCCGCCGTGACCGCAGCCTCCTGCGACCCGAAGACGGTGGCCGACCTCACGAGGTTTTCGCCGGCGATGCCTGTTGTAGCGAAGCAAGACCCGTCGCCGTGGGTTTTAGTGATTATATCCCCGACCTCGTAAGCCCCTTTACCCCACAGCGCCGACGCATCGAGCAGTTCTACTCGGTCATTTTCTACCAGTAGATAAACGGGTTTTGGTGCTTTTCCATCGAAAATGATGCCGTCACAGCCGGCTCTCTTGAGCTGGGGTGGGAAGTGCCCGCCCATGTTGCCGTAGCAGTAGCCCTCCGGGCAGGCCATCGGCGACTTGGCGACGACGCACAGTCTGGCGGCCCCCTGCGCCCCGCTCGCCAGGATGGGGCCCGTCATGAAAATCAGCCGGTTTTCCGGGTCGAAAGCTTTCACGTCGGGCGTTACTTTCTCCCAGTAGAGTTTTGAGGCAATGCCCCTCCCCCCGAGGTATTTTTCGGCGTAGGGCCTGGTCTCAATCTCGCCTATTTTTGAACTGCTTAAATTTACATGCAGGATTTTACCCATCCAGCCATTCATGAAGCGAATCTCCCTGGGGATTTAATTATAGTGTATCAGGCGACATGCTGGATTGCCAAATATTAACTAATGGCTTATGTATTAGGAACAGCCCCAAGCTGCTTGGCCAGTCCAATATCGGTGACGTTCCAGAATTCAATCCATTTACCACCTGCTACTTTAATTAAAATAGCAACGTTGATATCGATTTTCCTGCCGGTGGCGGGGATTCCCATATATTCACCGCGGTGGGTTGCTTGCCAGTTAACCAGCGCCGCCACTTTATCCCCCTCGGCTGTCATGTCCTTAATAGTGATGATTATGTCAGGAAAGGCATTGTAAAACCTGGGGGCGAACTGCTTAAGCTGCTCCAGAGTAACGTCTCCGGTAGGGAGGTGCTCGATATATTCCGGGGCGCAGAGCTTGAAAAACCCTTCCATGTCTCTCTTATTCCAGAGGTCGACGACATGGCGTACCAGGTTTTTATTTTCTTTTATAGACATAGTTCCTTCTTTAGAGTCGCCAAAGCCTCACGCGCTGGAGGAGCGACTATTTTTTCACAGGGGCATTCGGGACAGTGGGCGCAGGTAATCATTCCCTTGTCTTGAGCGCAAAGACGTATCTCGCAGGTCGCGCAATAAGATGAAAGCCGACCGCCCGGCACGCGGCAGCCGTCGCAGATAATGTCCTCCGGCTTAAATACGCGTCCCAGACCTTTTGTCCATTCCGCAGCAATACGCTCCAGTTCCGCTCTATTACCGCTGCGCGTGGCAATATAAGCACCGCACATGGTGCAACTGGGACCGCAAATAGCCGTTAAATCATTTAATGCCACATTTCCCTCCTCGGTCAATCCTTCAAAGTCGTGCCTGGCATGTTGCCGTCCACCAGCGGCACCACGCATATCATCGTCAGCGTGTCTTTGCCCGTGTTAAAGACCCCGTGCCGCTCGCCCGGCAGCACCATCACCGCGTCGCCTTCTTTTAAAGGTATTTCCGTACTGCCGCTCTTAAGCGTGCCCCGCCCCTTCACCACGAACATCTCGTGCTCCCAGGGGTGGGTGTGGTGGGGCGTATTGCTGCTCGGCTCGATTTCAAAAACGCGCATTACAAAATTCGGCGCCTTTTCCGCCGTTCCCGCCACGATATGCATCTTGACGCCCGGCGCCGCCTTGATTCCCTCAACATCAAGGTAGTTCTGTACTTTCATGGCTGCTCCTTAAAATATGGAGTAATTACTGCCAATTATCAGTAATACTGGCAGCATTGTCAAGAAGGGGAGTTCGCAGCAAAGGGGGGGTATCTAATGGTATCAAATGAGAGTCTTTTCATTCCCCTAACAGGGCGTCTAAGAGGGGTATAAACCCCTCTTAAAAATTTATCCCCCTCTCCAAATAAATAAATCAATGATTTACCTTGGTGTACCATTTGGAGAGGGGGCAAGGGGGTGAGGCCATAATACATCAAGAAATTGACCGCCGTAGAAGCGTCTGTTATTCTTTTAGTAACTATGTTCGACTGGGATGCAGTTATCATCGGCGGGGGGCCGGCGGGGCTTGCAGCGGGACTTTACTTGAGCCGGGCCAATCGCCGAACGCTGCTTCTGGATAAAGATACCCCCGGCGGCTATATCCGCAACGTCGAATCGATTGAGAACTACCCCGGCTTTACCGATGGTGTTGCCGGCGCGAAGCTGGCGAATAAGATGGTAGCTCAGGCTAAAAAGTATGGACTTGAAATAGAAAACGCCGAGGTCACCGGCATCGAGGTCTTTTCCGGCACGCGCTACGTGGCCTGTGCTAACGGGCAGGGCTTTACCACCAATGTCATCATCATCGCCGGGGGCTCGAAGAACAGGAAGCTGGGTGTCCCTGGCGAGGCGGAGCTGACGGGCAGGGGTGTCTTCGAGTGCGCCTTTTGCAATGGCGGCCATTATGCCGACAAAGTGGTGGCGGTCTGCGGCGGCGGTGACGCCGGCGTGACCGAGGCTCTCTATATGGCGAAAATTGCCTCTAAAGTCATTCTCATCGAGGCCATGCCGCAGCTTACGGCTGCCGCGGTCCTGCAGGAAAGCGTGAAAGCTAATAAAGTTATCGAAGTCCGCACCAGCACTAGAGTTACGTCTATTATTGGTAAGGATAAGGTTGAAGCTGTTGAGCTGTTATCAGGCGGGAAGAAGGAGACGCTTAAGGCGGACGGCGTCATCGTGCACATCGGGCTCGACCCCAATACCGACTATCTGGAGGGCATCTTGCCGCTGGATGAAAATGGACAGGTCATCGTTAATGCGAATATGGAGAGCGAAGTCCCTTATATCTTTGCTATCGGAGACATTCGCAGCGGCTCGCCGAGGCAGGTGGTTACGGCGGTAGGGGATGGGGCAATAGCGGCAATAGCGGCGGAGAGACGGTTACAGGAAGAGGGGTAGTTTTTAAAACATATTGTCCGGCACTTTATATAGCTGTTTAGAACGTTCCGCGCCGCACTCGGGGCATTTCCGGTAATACCAGGACATCGGCGTTTTACATTGCGGGCATAGCCAGCGTTTTTCTTCTGCCTCGGCGTGCTTTTTTAAACCCACTTTCTCAAGGCGGCGGAGATTATCTATGACCTCCTCGTGGTGGGGCATTTGCTTGGTGAAGTCGATAAGCTCCCGGCAGGGGAAATCGGAGCAGTAGGCGGAACATATCGTCTCCTCGGGCTTGAGCTTGGCGCAGGACTTTATATTGCATTCCCGGCACCACGGACTTAACCGTCCTCCTGCCAGGCAGCCGTCGCACTCGAGGTCTTTTACGGTGAACTTGCCGCCCCTTGCGTTAAACGCCTGGACCAAGGCCTGCTGTTTTACCGTATTATTATCATGGACGGCGCGGTACATTTCGCAGGCCCCGCAGTACAGTCCGCAAGCGGCGATTAAATTTTCTCGTTTCACAGTTTCTTTGCTTGACATAACAATATCAATTCACTCGTGACCAGCCACGAATTGTTAACAGAAAAAAGCAATTTGGGTTCTTGTCGCTACGCCTGTCTAGGTTGCCGCTGCCTTGGGCTTTTCCGCGGTCACCGGCACCGGTTCTTTAGGCACCTCTAGCGTTTCTCCGCTGACCTTTACGACCGCCCCGAATCGCGCCGGGCAGACCTCCAGGCAGGTGCCGCACTTGACGCACTTATCCTGGTCGATGACATGCACCAGCCGTTTTCCGCCGGCTATCGCTTGCACCGGGCATTCTCTGGCACAGATGCCGCACCCCTGGCATTTATCGGGGAGGATATAGTAAGATATTAATTTCGTGCACACGCCAGCCGGGCATCGTTTTTCCTCTATATGCGCTTTATACTCGTCTTTAAAATACCGCAGCGTGGTCAGCACGGGGTTCGGGGCCGTTTGCCCCAGTGCGCAGAGAGAGCCGGCTTTTATCTGGTTGCCGAGTGTCTCCAGCGTGGTGATGTCATCAATCACGCCCTCGCCGCGGCAGATTCGTTCGAGTATATCCAGCATTTGCTTGGTGCCCACGCGGCAGGGCACGCACTTCCCGCATGATTCAGACTGGGTGAAGGAGAGGAAATAGCGGGCGACGTCCACCATGCAGGTGTCCTCGTCCATGACGACCATGCCCCCCGAGCCCATCATCGAGCCGGCCTCGGTCAGCGACTCGTAGTCCACAGACCTATCGAGATAGGCCTCCGGCAGGCAACCGCCGGAAGGACCGCCGGTCTGGACGGCTTTAAACTTCTTGCCGCCGGGGATGCCTCCCCCGATTTCGTAGATAATTTCGCGTAGTTTTATGCCCATCGGCACCTCGATGAGGCCGCTGTTGGCGATTTTACCCGTCAGCGCGAAGACGCATGTCCCCTTACTTTTTTCTGTGCCGATGCCGGCATACCAGTCAGCCCCACGTGAAATAATAACGGGGACCGTCGCCAGCGATTTCACATTATTGATAGTGGTCGGCTTGCCCCACAGGCCGGAGGTCGCCGGGAAGGGCGGACGCGAACGCGGCATGCCCCGCTTGCCCTCGATAGACGCCATCAGCGCCGTTTCTTCACCGCAAACGAAGGCTCCGGCGCCTTCTTTAACATGTATATTCAGGCTGAAATTAGAGCCAAGTATGTTTTTCCCCAGGTAACCGGCCTTTTCCGCCTGCTTTATGGCGAGTCGAACGCGTTTTACTGCCAGCGGGTATTCCGCCCTGATGTAAATATAGCCCTCGGAAGCGCCGATAGTATAAGCCGCGATGGTCAAGCCTTCGAGGACGGTATGCGGGTCGCCCTCCATGGTGGAGCGGTCCATGAACGCCCCGGGGTCGCCTTCATCGGCGTTGCATATCATGTACTTCTGTTCGGCCTTGACGTCATAGCAGAACTGCCATTTCTGCCCGGTGGAAAACCCCGCGCCGCCCCTACCCCGCAGACCTGAAGCCTTGAGGGAATCAATGACCTGCTGGGGCGTCATTTCTTTAAGCACTTTTTTCAGCGCTTCATAGCCGCCCCTGGCAACATAGTCCTCGATTCTCTCCGGGTTAATGTGCCCGCAGTTACGCAGTATAATGCGCTGCTGCATGCTGTAAAATTTGATGTCTTTATATAGCGGTATTGCCTGACCGCTGACGGGGTCTTTATAAAAAAGCCGCTCCACCGGTTTGCCGTCACGCAGGTGAGAGGTCACTATTTCCGGCACGTCGTTAATAGTAACGTGGGTGTAGAAAGTCCCTTCCGGTTCAATAATGGCTACGGGGCCCTGCTCGCAGAAGCCGTGGCAGCCGGTGAAGTCTATATCGATACCATCCAGTCCCTGTTCTTTGACGGCCCTGGCTAGAGCTTCGGTGATTTCGAGTGACTTGCCGGAAACGCAGCCGGTGCCCTGGCAGACAAATACGGTACGCCGGTCTTTTTTACCCGGCTTTACTGCGGTCACCTAAAACCTCCGCGACTTTCTTGGTGGACATTTTTCCATAGGTCTCGCTATCTATAGTCATTGTCGGCGCCAGGGCGCACGCACCGATGCAGGCCACCGTCTCCAGGGTGTATTCCATGTCTCCGGTGGTCTCGCCGGCCTTGATGCCAAGCTGTTTTTCTATCTCGGCCAGTACTTTAGCCGACCCGCGTACATGGCAGGCGGTGCCCCGGCAGACGCGGATGAGCTTCCTGCCGAGGGGAGTCAGCTTGAACTGGGCGTAGAATGTGCTGACGCCGTAAACGGAACTCTCCGGTATCTGCAGGAACTTTGAAATCTCGCGCATTGCCGCCGCCGGCAGGTAGCGGAACTTAGCCTGTGTCTCCTGCAAAATAGGTATCAATTCCTGACGCTCGCCTCTGTAATGGGAGAAAATATCCTCCAGTTTTTCCTGTACATCAGCCTTGGTTAAAGTATCTTTAGCCAGCGGAACCACCTCCAGTCTTCAGCAATCTGACGAGCCTCCAGGCTATAATCTCACATATTATAGTAATGTCCTCCGTGGGCAGGTAGTCGGTAATTATGCTGTCGAACATGATATTGCCGTCCGGGGGGAATTCCTTGTCCTCCTGCCACAGGACGATGGTCAGAGGCACGTAAGGAAGGGCTTTGATGGTAACGGCAGTGTCCCCGTAATCGGATTTGGCGCCTCCCAGCACCGCCGCCGTCTCCAACAGCTTTTGCGGGGAGTCTTTAAAATTGTTGACGATGGGCTCTATAGCCCTCTTGAAGAAAGTAGGGTAGTAGTTGATGCCTTCCTGCAGTTCCTTATAAGTGATGAGATTGCCGGTCAGCGGCCTGCCGGAGGCGCGCAGGAAATAATGTAATACCAGTATTTTTTCTCTTACAGGGATCTCTGCTTTATTATCGACGTAAGTGATACCACCGTCGGGAAGGCTTATCTGACAAGAATCATTCAGATAACTGATGATAACGGACTTTTCCGCTGGTATGTACCTGGCGCCGCTTTTACGGCACTGCTCTGCATAATCTTTGATATCGGCTAGCTGTTCACCAGCAATTTGGTATGCCAGCTCATGACCATATTCGCTCGCTGGCTGCTCCGGAAGTATAGAGTGTTTTTTTATCATCGGTTATTCTATTTTACGTTATTTGTATTTACACTTCCAACCAGGAAGCTGAATAAAGCGATTCTCCCGTCAGTACCCTTATCGTGCGGGCGTAGTTTTGCATTTCTTTAGGCAGTAAGGCGATATCCGGTTTCTCCCCGTCCATTATCTTGTGCACCAGTTCTACGATATCCGGTCGCCGGCCGCGGGCAATCGCCATCAGGTCTTTATCGAAGGCATCGACAATCGCCGAGTAGAGCCCGTAGCGCATCAGCATTATCAGGTAGGTGCGGTTCAGCCAGCACCTCAAGTCGGTCGGGGCGCCGTTGGAAACGTTGGAAAGACCCACCGTGGATTTGCACCCCGGTGCGATGTCTCCCAGCATACCCATGAATTCAACGCAGGCTTTCACCTGATTGATTTCCACGGACACCGGGCTGGCGATGGGGTCGATCCATATTCTTTCGTTGGGGATGCCTGCCTCGTTAGCCTTGTAAACGAAGTCCACGGTATGCATGGCCCTTTCGTTGACGTCGCGCGGCATGCCGTCGTTGCTCCACAGCAGGCCGATAAGGTCGGCGTTATATTTCTGCGCCATTTCCAGTCCCCGGTCGATGCGGCTGGACTGCAGGGAAACCGAATTCATGAGGACTTTTCCCTGGCGGACTTTCAGTCCGGCTTCCATGGCATCCATGTTGGTGGTATCCAGCGAAAGCATTTTATCAGTGACGGACTGTACCGTCTCAACAACCCAGGCCATCAACTCGTCGCCGCCCTTGCGGGCCGGCCCGATATTAAGGTCAATAAGGTCGATGCCGGCCGCAGTCTCATCTTTAGCCATTTTCTGGATAGGGCCGGCGTTCCTGTCTTTAAGCGCCGGGCCGAGGGTCTGTGATATAACGTTTAAATTCTCCCCGATGAGAATCATCGCACCTCCTTATGGCTTCCAGGATTTTAAGACCGGTGTAAGATTAGCAGCGTCCCTGGGACCGACCTGTATTTCCCAGCCGGGCATTTCTTCTTCAAGTCCACCGCTCTCGGCGGCTATGTACCCTGGAATTATCAATTTCTTGTGTTTAATTTTGTCGACGATGCCGCTCTTGAGTATTGACGGTCCGATGATATCGGCGGAGAATTTCCCCGCCGCCCAGGCGGTCATTACGGAGAGTCCCTCGGTGTCCTTAACATACAGCCAGCAGGGTACTCTGCTGTTCTCAATTTCGCCGGAGACAAGGAAGTAAGTAAGGGAGAAATTGGAGGTCACTAACAACGGCGAATTTTCATTGGGGTTGTTGATTTCATAGATGCCTTCCTTGGTTGCCAGCGGTCGCTGCGGGTCGGTATAGATGTTCAGCCGCGCCACCAGTAATGGGAAGAGACTTTCTCCCTGGAAATCCGAAAGCACGATGATGCCCGCGAACTTGGCGATGAACATGGCGGCAATCATGGCTTCTTTCATGGGATTTTCTGTCATCTCACAGGGGAAGACAATCGTCGGGTAGCCGAGCGGGCGGTATTTTTTGTTAAGAGCGGCGCTACGGATGATTATCTGGTCTTCCAGCGCCTGGCGTACGCCCCTCGACCCCGAATCGATGACGATATTTTTAAGTCCTGCTGCTGCCAGCTTCTCGGTCAGCGCCGAGAGCTCTTCCAGTCCGTTGGCTTTGGCACCTACGGGGCAACCTGTCTCTTTAGCCAGCGTCGCCACGGCATCGGCATTATCTTTGGTGGCGGCATAAAGCAGCGGTTTGCTATCAGCGCAGGCCTTGGCGCCCGCTGCCAGCACATCCGCTTTGTCGCTCATGAGAATGATGTTGATATCGCCGGCGGCTTTCGCCTTTCCGGCCAGCGCGGCGAACTTGGCAGCATCGCCCGTTTCCGACTTCAGCGCTACGAGTTTAGAGCTTAGGACTAGGCCGACTCTTTCGTATGTCATGTCCTTGACCTTTTTCAGCCTGGCATCGACCTCGGCGTCGGCCATTTTATCGCTAATAAGGATGGCGATGCCGGGCTGGTTCTCGAACCTTTTTTCATGGCGGAACATGACCGTCTCCCCGCCTATTTTCAGGGCGGTTTCCCCCGCGCCGATAGTAACGGGTAATATTGGCGGAGCGGAGGCCTCCGAAAGCTTGCTCTTGGCTTCCTCGGAGACATGTGGGCATTTGCTTAGTTCGGCTTTACCGGCGGCCAGGGCCATAGCAAAAGCAAGGCAGGTGGGCACGCCGCAATCGCCGCAGTTGGTCTTGGGCAGAAGCTTGAATATCTCAATTCCGGTTAATGCCATCTTGTAGCCTCCTCTTTTAATCCAGTATCGGGTCCATGGTCAGGGCGGGATGCCCCTTCTCTTGCAGGAATGGGAGAATTGCCTCCTCGGTGACTCCCACTGTTTCATCGGCTACCTTGTCCAGCAGGTCGGGCACGCCGAGTTCTTCAGCCCTGGCGTTGAAGCGGTCCTTAATTTCCTCTTTCAGTATCTTGGGCATCCAGACCATGCGGAGCAGACCGCCTTCGGCGGTGAGGAATTTCCGCTGGGTGGTATTATATTTGCCGTGCCCCACAAAGCCCGGCGTGCTCAAGCCGCCGCCGATAGTCCCCGCCAGCGTGGTGAATTTCATGCCGCAGGGCGTCTCACCGGTATAGTCGCGGTTGACCGTCATAACCCCGTTACACATCGGCAGGACGGCAGCGATAGCTTCACAGCAGCCGCAGGTGGTCATCGGGTCGTGAACGATGCTGTAGAAGTTATAGTGGTCTATCTTGCCGCGTGAGGCTTTCAAGACGAATTCGTTGACGCCCTTCCACTGCCCCAGCTTGGCATCGATAGTGTCTCCTTTTTCTACCGGCTGGTTGGGGCCGGTGGGGTTGATTTCATAAGCGGCTTTGCAGTCCATCCAGTTATACGAGCCGCAAAGACCAGTCCTTTCCGGGCTGATGACGCAAACGTGACTGGGTGCAAAGGACTGGCAGAGCGTGCAGGAGTAGTAAGTATCTGTGGTCTCGTCGGTCATGCCTTCGATGCGTTCATCTCTCTTACTATAAACCGCCCGGGCTTTTTCCAGTATCTTGTTGACATCTTCCTCTTTAGTATATAGCTTGACTTGAAGCTTATCGAAGATACGCCCGAAGTCCTGGTGCAGTTTGGCATGCAGTATGACGCCGATATCTTTCAGCGAGAAGCCTTTTTCCACGGCCTGTTTGCTGACGCGCAGCCAGGCAATGTCTCGCTGGCCGATGTGCATTACCCCCTGGGCATAATTGATGAGGTGGTGGATTTGCCGCTCCAGGATAGGCTCGTAGTCCTCCTGCATCTGGCGTCCGGCTATCTCCACGGCGATTGCCATGGGTAGTCTTGAGCCTGCTTCAATGTCGGATAGTTCAGACCCAATTACCTCAATCTTACCGTCTTCTACTTCATCCATGGGTTTACTGGTTACCCATTCCACCATGTGCGTCCTGCCGCCGCCGGCTTCCAGGTAAATGTCGTCGCCGCGGACTCTCTCGCCTTCAAAGGC
>JAFGOC010000036.1 GCA_016926705.1 Dehalococcoidales bacterium
AACGTTATCGAGACCTACTCCGCCGAGGAAGAGGCGCAGTGGGTGGTCAACGAAATCGACAACCTGGTGAGGGGCGGAGAGGTTAAGAGCGGCGACTGCGCCGTGATGTACCGCACCAATGCGCAGTCGAGGGCGCTGGAAGAGGCATTTATCCGGTACGGCATGCCGTACAAGCTGGTGGCGGGGACGCGCTTCTACGAAAGGCGCGAGGTCAAGGATGTCATCGCCTATTTAAGGCTTATACAAAACCCGTTCGATGCGGTCAGTTTAAGGCGGGTAATCAACGTGCCGCAGAGGGGCATCGGCGAGCGCAGCCTGGACGAACTCACCCGCTGGGCGGAGTCGCAGGGTGTCAACGAATATAAGGCCTTACAGCTATTAGCAGAGTCTAAAGAAAGCAGCGAAGAAATCCCCTTCAGCGCGCGGACGGTCAAGGTGCTTTCCGGCTTCGCGGTGATGATAGAAAACTTTATCGATAAGAGCCGGGAACTGGATATCGTAAAGCTCTTCGACATTGTTGTGGAGAAGTCGGGCTACAAGCAGTACATCACGGGGCTGGTCGACGGGGAGGACCGCTGGGAGAACGTCATGGAACTGCGGGGGGTGGCGCAGGACTACAGGGACCTGCCGCCGGCAGAAGGACTGACGGCCTTCCTCGAAGGGGTGGCGCTGGTCTCGGACGTGGACGACCTGCCGGAAAAAGTAGATACGGTCACCCTGATTACCCTCCACCAGGCCAAGGGGCTAGAGTTCCCGGTGGTGTTCATCATCGGCATGGAGGAGGGCATCCTGCCGCATTACAAGAGTATCGACGACCCTGCCCAGCTTGAGGAGGAACGACGCCTGTGCTACGTGGGCATCACCCGGGCCAAGAAGAAGGTGTATCTGGTGCGGGCGTTCCGCCGGCACCTGATGGGTTCCAGCACGGTCAACAAGCCGTCGCGCTTCCTGCTGGACATACCGTCGGAGCTGATGACGCGGGGCGGGGTGACGGAAAAAGAGGATGAGTGGTCGGCGGCCGGCATCGACGCGACGGAACAAGCCATAAAGCCCAATGAAGACCTCCCCGTGTTCAAAGCTGGCGACCACGTAAGGCACGACCAGTTCGGGGAGGGGGTGGTGGTGAACTACCACAAGACCAGGAACGACGCCGAGGTGGTGGTAGCCTTCGACGGGGAGGGCATAAAGCGGTTCCTTTTAAGCTTTGCCAGGATAGAGAAGGTATAGGGGAAAGCTCTAAACTTTAAACTCTAAACCCTCAACCATTATTTATTCGTTTTATTTGTTTTTGATAAAATATTTTTTAGTATCTTAGCTTTGAGCCGTAGCTGATTTGTTTTTGTTCTTTTTAGTGTTATGTTTAGCCGTTATGTTATCTTAACTAATCCTTGTTGCGTGCTAGTTAATAATACCGCGTAATGAGTCCGGGGGCAAGGGGAATTTGTCGCGGGGGAAAACCCCCTTAATCCCCCTTTACTAAAGAGGGACGATTTTGCACCTCCACCCTGAGATTCTTCGCTGCGCTCCAGAATGACAGACGGGGTGTTTAAGAGGGGGACAAAGGGGGTGAGGTAAAGCACCGCTCCACCCTGAGATTCTTCGCTGCGCTCCAGAATAACAGGAGAAAGGGGTGTTTGAGGGGGGGGGTGGACAAAGGGGGAAAGGCAAAATATATGCTGAGCTGCGGAAAACAGTATAGGTAAAATTTGACTGGTGATTGGATAATTCAGGCTAGATTGGTATAAAGCTGGCTTTATTTCTCGATTGTTACAGGCTTTTTCTTTTTCTTGATATTATCCACTGATTTTTGGAAAATGTCTTTCATTGAGGAGGACATGCTGTTAAGCTTGGCGGCGTCGGTGAATTTCCGCTGGGCGGCGAGTTCTTCCTGTGCCGTGATGCGAATAACCCGTATATCGGCCAGGATTTTCTGTATCTCCTCGTTTACCTGGCGCATCATGTCCTCGATTTCCCTCTGCGTTGCCAGGCGAGCATGCAGCACCAGTCGATGGGCTTCGCTGCGGGCTTTGATGGCGGTTTCCTGCTGGTATTTAACCGCTTCTGCCTTCATGCGGCGGATTAAATTCAGTTCCTGCTGGGCGATGGTCCGTATGCGGTGTAAAGAGGTCATCGTCTCGCCGCTGCCTGAAGCGCCGTCTGATACCGGCCTGACGGAAGGCTGCTTGGCGGCATGATACTTTTTCATAGGCGCCGCCTTAGGCAGAATTTCATTATTCGCAGTCATATCCGCTGCCGGTGTGGCTCTAAACGGCTCAACGCGCACTTTACTTTGCGATATTTTCATTTTTTACCTTTTTAGTGACAATCAGTCTCCGTTCTAATATTACATCTAGTAGTGGTAGATACGGAGATGGGTATCACCTAATATTGCTGGGTGTAACCCCCTAAATTTACCCGGGCTCTTCATAGCTGGTGTGGCAGGAGTGGCGGTTATGCTAGAATATTAGCGTCATCTGTTCTTGAACAAGGAGGTCAAGTTTTGTCGCCTGCTGAATATCTGGGTGTCTTCGCCGGGCTTTTTACCACTTTTTCCACCGTTCCGCAAATATTACGCATATATAAACTTAAAAGCGCCCACGAGATAAGTTTTCTCTTCAATACGTCATTATTGCTGGGGGTTACCATCTGGCTGGTCTATGGCATTGTACTCGGACTCGTTCCGTTGATAATATGGAATTCTATCGGCATCATTTTGAACGGCTGGCTATTATTCGCCAAGTTAAGGTACGGCCGGGAAAAGAGTATCTAAAAAGGCTCTTTGCCGCTTGTTTGCCGTATCTACGACTGAAATAATGATATTTTCTTAAAAATCAGTTTGAAAACCATTGACCAAACGATTTAAATGGTTTACACTATTGATATGCTCCATCCCTATTTGGCTACAGTGAAAATGAATGTATCCGTTACCGCTGTCTGTCGGTGCCGACAGGATGGTTTATCTGACTATTCAGGGATGATGCGGTATTAGTCGAATCCCTTTCACAGTTTTCTTTATATTAACTTTTGTTTATAACAGCACATATACTGGATGGGGTTGGGTGATATTCCTGAAAGCCTTTCATGATAATAGCGGAGGAGCTTACGGAGGGACATATGGCCGAACAATATAAAAAGCAGCATGACCAGTTAAAGGCTGAACACAAGCGTCTTAACAGCGAGCTGGAGCAGCTACAAACGAATAAGTCCACCGCCGAGGAGCGGCGGGAGGGCAGTCCCTTCGGCAAGCGTGAAGAAGAGGCCACCGAGACCCTGGAGCTGGAAAAGCGCCTGACGCTGGAAAACCGCATCCGCCAGGAAATGGCTGCCGTCGAGCATGCACTGGACAAAATCGAGAAAGGCACCTACGGCCTCTGTGATAACTGCGGCAAGAAAATCGACCCCGAACGTCTGGAGGCGCTGCCGCAGGCAAGCCTTTGCATGAACTGCAAGGCGCTGTTAGCTAAAAATGCAAAATCTACACCTCCCTCGAGATAGATGGCGCGATATTATCTTCGGCAGTGTCGTCGCTCTCGTCATTATCATCGACCAGCTCACCAAAGCATTAGTCAGGGCTAATCTTGCCCTCGGGGAAGTATGGTTCGATGCTGGTTTTTTGCAGATAATACACGTGCACAATACCGGGGCGGCCTTCGGTATTTTCAAAGACCATTCACTCACCTTTATTATCACGGCCGCTGTCGGCGTCATTGTAATTCTGGTACTCGTTTTCCTTTTGCGCAGTCGCTGGCGCTTCCTCAAAAGCATGTGGGTGAGGGTAGGGATGGCGCTGGTAATGGGCGGCATTATCGGCAATAATCTCATCGACCGCATCCGTATGGGGTATGTAACCGATTTTATCGACTTTAAAGTCTGGCCGGCCTGGAATGTGGCAGATGCCTCGATAACCGTCGGCGTTATCATAATTGCCTACAGGCTTATATTTTATCCCGGTGGTTCTAAAAGCGAAGCATGACCAGGGAGTATTCCTTTAAGGCTGATGTTGACGGCGTCCGCCTCGACAAATTCGTCGGGGAGAGGTGCCCGGAGCTTTCACGCACCAACGCCCGGGAGCTTATTGAAGAAGGCCTGATTACCGTCAATGATAAAGCGGCCAAACCCAGTCTCAAGCTGAAGCCCGGCGATAAGATAAGTGTTGTTATTCCCCCCGCCCCCCGGCCCGACCTCGAGGCGGAGAATATCCCCCTGAAAATCATCTATGAAGACGACGATGTCCTGTTGGTGGACAAGCCGGCCGGCCTGGCGGTGCATCCAGCCCCCGGCCACCCCTCACATACGCTGGTGAACGCCGTCCTGAACTATTTGCCTTCACTGGCCGGTGACGATGATTCGCTCCGACCCGGCATCGTGCACCGACTGGACAAGGATACCTCCGGTCTAATCCTGATAGCTAAGAACCGCGTTGCCCAGGCGAACCTTTCGGCGCAGTTCAAGAACCGCGCCGTGAAAAAGACCTACCTGGCGCTGGTAAAGGGGAAGCTGACGCCGCAGCAGGGCATTATCGAGGCAGCCATCGGGCGCGACCGCCGTTACCGGCAGCGCATGGCTGTCGTCTCAAAGGGCAGGGAAGCCCGCACGGAATACCGGGTCATTAAATATTACGGCAATCATACTCTGCTGGAAATAAAGCCGGAGACCGGCCGCACGCACCAGATAAGGGTGCACCTGGCCGCTATCGGCTTCCCGGTCGCCGGCGATGCCGCTTACGGCTTAAAGTCCCCCCGTTTCCCCCGCCAGTTCCTCCACGCCGGCAAGATAGCCTTCCGTTTGCCCTCCACCGGCGAATTCGTGGAATTTGAGTCCCCCCTCCCCCAAGATTTACAGAAGGTATTGAAAGAAATATAATAACCCATCTTTTACATTTCCTAATTTGCATCTCTATTCCAAAAGTGATTAAATAATTATTGAGACCATCCCGATATATCGCGTTATTCTATCAATTCAAAGGAGCATCCCATGAAATACCGCAGGTTCGGCAAGCTCGATTGGAAGGTGTCCGCCCTCGGCTTCGGCGCCATGCGCCTGCCGGTCGTCGGCGGCAACCAGGCTAAAATCGACGAGCCGGAAGCCATTAAGATGATTCGACACGCGGCCGATAACGGCGTCAACTATATCGACTCCGCCTATATGTACCACATGGGCCAGAGCGAGGTGGTGGTAGGCAAGGCGCTTAAAGACGGCTACCGCGAGAAGATGAAGGTGGTCACCAAGCTGCCCGCCCGCATGATTGAGAAAGCCGAGGACTTCGACCGCATTCTCGGCGAGCAGCTAAAGAAACTGGATGTCGATAAAATCGATTTCTATCTCCTGCACGGACTCGATAAGACCGGCTGGGCCAAGGTGCGCGGCTTCGGCGTGCTTAAGTGGGCGGAAAAGCAGATGGCGCAGGGAAAATTCGGCCGCCTGGGTTTCTCTTTCCACGATGAACACGCCGTGTTTAAAGAAATTATCGATTCCTATGATAACTGGGTGCTGGCGCAGGTGCAGTACAACTACATGGACGAGAACGAGCAGGCCGGCCGCAAGGGCGTCGAGTATGCCGCCTCAAAGGACATCGCGGTGGTCGTCATGGAGCCCCTGCGCGGCGGCAAGCTGGCTAAAGACCCGCCGCCCGAGCCTGTCGCCAGGGTCTTGAAAGAAGCTAAACGCCAGATGAGAGGTGTTGAATGGGCTTTCAACTGGCTCTGGAACCAGCCGGAAATCTCCGTTACCTTGAGCGGCATGAGCGCCATGGAGCAGGTCGTGGAAAACCTGGCAATCGCCGACCGTTTCGGTGGGCCCGGCACGCTCAAAGCGGCCGACCTTGAAGTTATTAACAAAATAAAAGAGGCTTATAAGAGCTTGAGTCCAATTCCCTGCACCGCCTGCCGCTACTGTTTGCCCTGTCCTAATAATGTGGAAATACCCCGCGTTTTCCAGATTTATAACGACGCCGTCATGTACGACGATATGCAGCACGGCAAATTCATGTACAACGGGCCTTTCGGGATTCCACAGGACCAGCGCGCCGACCAGTGTACCCGGTGCGAGGAGTGCCTGGAAAAATGCCCCCAGAAAATAAACATCCCCGACTGGCTTGAGAAGGCCCACGAAGCTCTTTATTCGGATGTGCCGGTCGGTCCGCCCGGCCCTCCGCCCCCTAAACCTAAAGAGTGATAATATTGAAAAAAAGAGGGGCTAGCGCCCCTCTTAAACGCCCTTTTACCTGTTTCCTTTGCCCCTCAACATCGCCCAGGACTTTATATCGCTCCCCGGTATTGTCCCTTCTTCAACCACCCTGAAACCGAGGTGCTCGTAAAGTGCCACGTTCTGCTCCGCCTGCGTTTCCAGGTAGCACGGCAGGCCATCCTTCTCTATCCTTTCGAGCATTGGCTTCAAAAGCCGGCTTGCGATTCCCTGTCCCTGGAATTGCGGGTCGACGGCCAGCACCTGCAAATACCAGTGCGGGAAGGGGGCCACCCGCTTACGTACCGCCATGGCATATTTGCCAAAAGCCATCTGCCGTCTGAAAGAAGAGATACCTGCGATAAAAGGCATAACCAAAAACCCACTGGTGACCATACTCCATGTTGAATCTCGACTGGTAACCGATTTGAACCAAACCGCCACCGCTTCAAATTTAACGGAGGTTGCATAGACTTCACCGTATTTTAAACCGCGCACTATCATCGGTCGAAATATCGCAGGCTGCCTCTTTCTTCTTTTCGAATCATCCGGAATAAAATACACAGATAGCGGATAATCCTGAAATGCTCTAGCAATCACCTCAACTGCAGGTTTGATATCTTCTTTCTTTAAACGTATAAGATTGTTCAAATCAGAGCTCATTGTTGACTCCTATCTGGCTTAAACACTACTTATATGGTATAATTATTACCTGAAATACGATTGATTTTTAAGGACACCGCCATGACGCCTAAAACAGCTAAACCTGCTAAAACTGATAAGCCCGCCAAGGACCTCAAGGAATTTATCGAGAACGTCAATAAAAAGGACAAGGTCAACGGTCTTAAGATAACCTTCGGCTTCACCAAGCGCAAGAGGAAACAGTAAGCCGCTGTTTTACCTCCTTCTCTTTCTTCCCCCTTCTTTAAATGGCTCTTCATCCGTGAAGTCCGGCCGGTAGCTCTCGGTGGATGCCATGCCCTGCAGCCAGCCGTTTTCGACGCCGAGTTTTTCTACCAGTGTTACTACCTCCCGGTATTCCTGCGGCAGTATCTTGCGGTCCAGTTCCTTATATTTATAGGCGCGGTGGGTAGGGTAGTACTGCGACATAATGCTGACTGCCACGTGCGGTGAAACTTCCTCGACCAGCCAGCGCAGCGAGGACTCGCTGCCGGCGATGTTATTGGGCAATATAAGGTGGCGTATAATCAGTCCTTTTTGGGCGACTCCGTTTTCATCTACTATCAGGTCGCCGACCTGCCGCTGCATCTCGATAATCGCCGCCCGTGCATGGTCGGCATAGTTTCTCACCCGCGAGTATTTCCTGCCCAGTTCATTGGAAGCATACCTGATGTCCGCCAGGTAGATGCCGATGATGCCGTCCAGCTCTTTCAAGGTATTCACCGAGTCGTAGCTGCTGGTGTTATAGACCAGGGGCAGTCGCAAGCCCATCGGCACCGCTTCTACCAGCGCGCGCACGATTTGCGGCACGAGATGCGACGGCGTTACCAGGTTGATGTTATGGCAGTGCAGTCCATCCTGGAGATAGAGCATCCGCTCCGCCAGCACGCGGGTGGAAACCTCGTTGTTTTTTTGTAATTCCGGCGACTGGCTTATCTGGTAGTTCTGGCAGTAAACGCAGCGCATGTTGCAGTTGCCGAAAAATATTGTCCCTGACCCCCGGTTGCCGGATAGCGCCGGCTCCTCGCCGTGATGCGCGCAGTACGAAGAGACTATCGGCAGCAATCCTGAATTGCACTTGCCTGCTTTACCTTTGAGACGGTTGGCGCGGCACTCGCGCGGGCAGATGTCGCAGGCCGCCAGCCGCGCTTCAAGCGCCCGGGCGCGGCGCTCCAGCTCGCCCGTGTGATAAAGCGAGATATATCCCGGTTCAAGATGGTTTGTCACTCTTTTTCCTGACCTCCAGGTTTAGACCGTTTATCCGCTGGACTTCTACGTCCTCTCCCGTATCCGCGTCTCCGTCGATGCAGGTAGCCTTCCAGTATTCATCTTCTATCTTTACTATCCCCTTCGGTTTTAAGGGCTGCGTCACTATACCTGTCGCGCCTATCATTCCCTCGGCGCCCGATGTCTTGCGCCGTCGTATCGCCGGGATAACTGCCTTATGCATGATAAGGAAAAAGGCGACTATCGCCACCAGCACGATTAGAATAATCCACCAGGTTATTTCCACGTGGAAGAGCCACAATCCAATAAAGATAAGCGCCAGCACCACCGCATCATCTATAAGTGATGCTAACACTATCAGCCACGCTTTACGGACAGATATTTCACCCTTCTTATTCATTTAACTCCCGCCCAGGGGAAACGCATCAGCTGGCCTTTTTCCACCAGTTCGTCCACCCTGTGAGTTGAAGTCCATTTCCCCAGCACTTGTAGGATATGGTCGATGTGGCGGTTGCGTTCCTCTCTGTCCTTCCATCTGGCGTCGGTCAGGTCTTCCGCCATGCCCTCGGATGCCAGCCATTCTACAAGGGTATCCCAGTGCTGGTGGAGCGAAACCATTATATAGCCGTCCCGGCAGGGCAGGATATCGAAAGCATTGTTCCAGTGGCAGCTACCCTGCCTTTCAGCAACGACGCCACCGTAAAAATAACGCGGCAGAACATGGTCGAGCGTGGCCGCCACACACTCCATTATCGAGATATCTATATGTTGTCCTTTGCCTGTATTGTGCGTCTGCCGCAGCGCCAGCAGGATACCATTGACTGCGAAGAGCGACGCCGTGTTGTATGACTGCTCCCCGCACAGTTTAAGAGGTTTTGTCGCCTCGCCCGTCACGGAGAGCCAGCCTCCCAGCGCCTGGTTAATCAAATCCGATGACTTTAAATCTCTGTAAGGTCCGCTCTGCCCGAAGTGGGTGATGGAAACCATGACCAGGCGAGGATTTATCTTTGCAAGGTCTTTATAGCCCATCCCCAGCGACGCAAGGTATCCCGGCTGAAATGTCTCGATAAGGAAATCGGCCTTTTTTATCAGGCTGCGGAGCCGGTTCCGTTCCCTTTTCTTTTCAAGATTGAGGCGGATAACGTCAGCACCCATGCCGGAGAGAAGCTTGACGCACAATGAGCCTTTTTCATCGGTCAGATCGAGAACACTGTAACCGGCGAGGGTAGCAATTCCTGGCTTCTCATACATTTTCAAAGCCTTATTTCTGCTGCTTTTGTATCTTTGCCCAGGTATCCCGTAAAGTCACTGTACGGTTGAATACCAATTTCTCGGGAGAAGTATCCGGGTCGACGCAGAAATAGCCTGTTCTTTCGAACTGATAAAGGCTGCCGGCTGAAGCCTTAGCGAGAGAAGGCTCGACGCGACATGACTTCAATATCTCAAGGGAGTCAGGGTTAAGATAATCCTTGTAATCCGCGCCTGCTTCCACATCCAGAGGATTTTCTCTGGTGAACAGCTTATCATAGAGGCGCGCTTCGGCTTCGAGCGCGTGTGCCGCCGAGACCCAGTGCAGAGTGGACTGGACTTTGCGTCCATCCGGGGCATCGCCGCCGCGCGTGGCCGGGTCATAAGTACAATGGACCTCGATTATCTCGCCGGTTTTTTCGTCTTTTTTAACACCCACGCAGGTGACGAGATAGGCGTAGCGCAGTCTTACCTCGCGGCCCGGTGTCAGGCGGTAGTATTTCGGCGGAGGCACCTCGCGGAAATCATCCTGTTCTATATAGAGGACTTTTGAAAACGGCACCTTGCGCGTCCCCGCGCCGGGGTCTTCGGGGTTGTTCACCGCATCTAACTCCTCGACCTGGTTTTCCGGGTAGTTATCAATTATCAGGCGCAGCGGACGCAGCACGCCCATAATGCGCGGCGCCCGACTGTTCAAGTCCTCGCGGAGACAATGCTCCAGGAAAGCGAGGTCGATGGTGGTGTTGGCTCTGGAAACACCGCTACTTTCGCAGTAAATCCTGATGGCTTCCGGAGTATAACCGCGGCGGCGCATACCGGAGAGGGTCGGCATACGGGGGTCATCCCACCCACTCACAATTCCCGTTTCTACCAGCGGCCGGAGTATACGCTTACTCATCACGGTGTAGGTTAAACTATATCTGCCGAACTCAATTTGCTGCGGATGATAGATACCCAGCTCATCAAGAAACCAGTCGTACAAGGGACGGTGGTCTTCAAATTCCAGTGAACAGAGAGAATGGGTAATCCCTTCGATAGAATCTTCCAGACCGTGTGCCCAGTCGTACATCGGGTAGATGCACCATTTAGCGCCCGTATGAGGGTGGGTGGCATGCAGGATGCGGTACATGACGGGGTCGCGCATGTTCATGTTGGGTGAAGCCATGTCAATCCTGGCTCTAAGAACGCACGAACCATCCGGGAACTCACCGGCCTTCATGCGCTTAAATAAATCAAGGTTTTCTTCTATCGGGCGGTCCCGATAAGGGCTCGGTTTACCCGGTTCGGTCAGGGTGCCGCGATATTCCCTGATTTCATCGGCGGATAAGTCGTCAACGTAGGCTTTGCCCTTCTTGATAAGCTGGACGGCATATTCATACATCTGCTCGAAGTAGTCCGAGGCAAAATACAGGCGGTCTCCCCAGTCCCACCCCAGCCAGTAAATATCCTGTATAATCGCGTCGACGTATTTTTGTTCTTCCTTGGTAGGGTCGGTGTCATCGAACCTAAGATTGTAAAGGCCGCCGAACTCCTCGGCGATGCCGAAGCTAATCCAGATAGCTTTGGCGTGCCCGATGTGCAGATAGCCGTTGGGCTCTGGCGGAAACCGTGTGTGCACCCGCCCCCCGAACTTATTGGTCTTAATATCCTGGCGGACAATATCCCGTATAAAATCGTCCGGTCGATTAGAATTAGTCGCGTCCATATTGTCCTCTAGTTATCCCACATCCTATCTTGTTAATCACGGTGATTATTCAGCCTTGATATTGCAGCCTTGATTCTCTTCAGACATCTTTCTTTACCCAGTACTGCCATTGTCTCGAAGAGCGGCGGCGTGGCGTCTCGGGCGGTGGTGGCTACACGCAAAACACTAAACAATTGCCCCGCCTTTATTCCCAGGTCATCAGCAAGAGGCCTTAAGGTGTTTTCCAGCTCGTCGCGGTCGAAATTTTCCAGTGAGGATAATGTTTCTTCAGCACTTTTTAAAGCCGTTAATGCGGTTTCCGCGTCCATCTTTTTATCGACAAGTTTTGAAGCGTCGTGTTCCAGCTTATCTACGAAGAAGAAGTCGGCATAGGCAGCCGCGTCTTTCAAGGTATTTATCCGTTCGCGTATCAGAGGCACTATCTGCTTTACGTAATTTACATCCAGAGGCCGCTTAATTTCCGGAGGTAAATATTTATCCAGAAAAGGAAGAAGCTTATCCGATAAGTCTTCAACGGTCAAGCCACGGATATAGACACCGTTCATCCAATCTAGTTTGTCCGTATTGAAGAACGCCCCCGTTTTGCCCATCCTCTCGATAGAGAAGTTCTTTACAATCTGCTCGCGGGTCATAATCTCCGTTTTATCGTCCAGCGACCAGCCGATAAGCGTGAGAAAGTTAAACATGGTTTCCGGGAGGTAGCCTATATCTCTGAAATCCAGGAGGGATACCGCGCCGTGCCGTTTGCTTAATTTAGCGCGGTCCGCCCCCACGATAACGGGGTGGTGGACATACTGTGGAGGCTCGTAGCCAAGGGCCTTATAGATGAGGAGGTGACGGGGCACACTCGATATCCAGCCCTCGTCGCGGATGACATGAGTTATTTTCATCGCGTGGTCGTCAACGACGCTGGCGAGGTGGTAAACTGGATAGCCGTCAGATTTCAACATGACAAAATCATCAAGGGTATTGTTTTCAAAAACTACGTCCCCGTAAATAAGGTCGTGAAAGCTGGTCTGCCCCTGCTCCGGTGTCTTGAAACGCACCACCGGCCTGATGCCGGCCGCTTCTTTAGCCGCCCTTTCCTGCGGACTTAAATTGCGGCAGGAGCGGTCATACCCGGATAACTGTTTGCGAGCTTCCTGCTCCTTGCGTAACGCCTCGAGGCGCTCCGGGGAGCAATAGCAATAATAGGCATCCCCCTGCGCGACGAGTCGCTCGGCGGCGGCTTTATAAAGTTCCAGCCGCTGCGACTGAAAATACGGCCCGTAATCTCCGCCAACGTCCGGTCCTTCGTCCCAATCGAGTCCCAGCCACTTAAGGCTTTCCATGATAGCTTCAAGCGCGCCTTCCTTTTTTCGGGCAACATCGGTGTCCTCGATGCGCAGGATGAACTTTCCGCCGGTATGCCTGGCGAAAATCCAGTCGTACATAGCGGTGCGGATATTGCCCACATGGGGTTTGCCGGTGGGGCTGGGGGCAAAGCGTACTCTTACCGGTTCCGTCACAGGTAGCCTTTCTCGTGAATTTTACTCCTCCATTCTACCATTCCGAACGCTGCAAATTCTAGAAACACTGCACGGTATTGTTTTTTAAAGCGTATTGTCCTAAAATAACACAACGTCCATTTAGGACTGTAACGGAGGTATATAATGCGCAGGCTTATTAGAAAGAGGTCGGAGAAGGCGGGACTTCCCCCGGGGACACTGGTGTATGTCGGGGAGAAGAAAGTTGAAAAGGTAAAGATATCGATAATCGATTACGATGAAAACCAGATAACGGAAAAAGCAGCAGCCACTATTGAGGAGTGCTTCCCGTTTAAAGACAAGCCAAACGTCACCTGGATAAATATCGACGGCTTACATGAAGTTGATATCATTGAAAAACTCGGCAGCCACTTCGGATTACATCCTCTGCTTCTTGAGGATATCCTGAACACGGAGCAGCGCCCGAAGCTGGAAGAATCGGAAAATTATATCTTTTTCGTCCTGAAAATGATTTTTTCCGTTGATAAGGATGAGGAAATGCAAGCGGAACAGGTCAGTATAATACTCGGCCCCAATTTCGTTATTTCATTCCAGGAACGCCAGGGTGATGTGTTCGATGCTGTAAGGGATAGAATCAGGAAGAGCAAGGGAAGGATAAGAAGGGTCGGGGCTGATTATCTTGCATATGCCCTGTTAGACGCCATTGTCGATAGTTATTTCTCCGTCCTGGAAAACGTCGGTGAGAAGATAGAAGACACGGAACAACAACTGACGGTAAACCCCAGCACCCAAACACTTCAGTTAATCCGCAAGCTGAAAAATGAAATGATTTTCCTTAGAAAATCCGTTTGGCCATTGAGAGAATTGATTAGCGGTTTTCAGCGACTGGAGACATCGCTGGTCCAGCAGTTAACAGGGGTGTATATCAGAGACGTTTACGACCACACGATACAGGTCATCGATACTATTGAAAGCTACCGCGACATGATTTCCGGCATGCTGGATATTTATTTATCCAGTATCAGCAACAGGATGAATGAGGTAATGAAGGTGCTGACTATTTTTGCTTCCATTTTTATACCCCTGACCTTCTTTGCCGGTATTTACGGCATGAATTTTGAGAATATGCCGGAATTGAGCTGGCAGTGGGGGTATTTCGGCCTTCTCGGCTTTATGGCAATAATTATAATAGTACTGGTTATCTACTTCAAAAGGAAAAAATGGCTGTGATTCCTCTGTCCTGATATGTAAGGGATAAAAATCATTTTTTTATTATGCGGAAGTTATATAATTATAGTAGCTATTTAATCTAAGAGGGGCAAAAAGCCCTGAAAGCGGGAGGTCTCCATATGGATGAAGATAAAGCAGCACCCGTGGATGAAGATAGAATAATACCCGGGGATGGAAAATCGGTCACGGTGGTGGTCAGCCGTGTTGTAAAACCAGGTTTTGAGCAGGAATATGATGCGTGGGTGAAAAAATTATCGGAGGCTGCCAGGCAGTCGCCGGGCAATACCGGTGTTACCGTCCTTATGCCGCCACCGGGCAAGACCGGGCTGCACCACGTGGTAATGCGTTTCGCCGACGAAAAGTCCATGCACATCTGGGAGACTTCCTATATCCGTCAAAAGCTTTCCAACGAGGCGGATGCCTTTTCTCGCCGCAGTCGCCAGGAAGCCACGGGGCTGGAAACGTGGTTCTCCATACCGGACTGCCCGGAACTTGAAACGCCGCCGCACTGGAAAATGGCAGCGGTTACTTTTCTGGCGGTGTTTGTACTCTCCATTGCTATCCTGAAGCTGCTGCAGTGGCTTTTCCAAGACATGAATTTTTACCTGGAGAGCTTCCTGGTAGCCTTCCTGCTGGTGGGTATTTTAACCTGGGTGGTGATGCCCTTCTTGAGCCAGCGCGTGTTCAGGAAGTGGCTGTATAAGTGAGGAAGACATTCTATAGATATATAGCTTTAATTCGTGTTTAAAGTCATAACAAGTGATGGTGAAAAAGACCAATCAACCAATCCTCCATAATATCCGCGTTCTTGATTTTACCTGGGCGCTGGCGGGGCCTTATGCCACGCGGCTTCTGGCGGACTTCGGGGCGGAGATAATCAAGGTACAGTCGCCGCTGATGGAGGAAGCCGACGATGTTACGATGCGGGGGTATTACGATACCTGGAACCGCAATAAGCTGGGAATTACGCTGAACATGAACAAGCCGGAGGGGGTGGCGCTGGCAATAAGGCTGGCGCTCATATGCGACGCGGTGGCGGAGAATTTCACGCCGCGGGTGATGGCCAACTGGGGACTGGACTATAAAAACCTGAAAAAGTTAAAACCGGATATCATCATGGTAAGCCTGTCCGTGATGGGTGGAAAAAGCCCAAAGAGCTATTATTCAGGTTACGGGCCGGCGGTTCACGCTCTATCAGGCATGACAAGGCTGACGTCTTTCCCGGGGCAGCCGCCGACAGGGCCGGGTTTTTCCTATGCCGACCATGTGGCGGGACTGTATGCGTCGATGGCCCTGCTGGGGGCGCTGGAAGAGCGGCGGAAAACGGGCAAAGGGCAGCACATAGACATCTCCGAGAATGATGTTGTGAAAGGCCTGCTTAAGGTAGCCGCTAAAGAACCGATGGGCAACGATTCTTTAATAGCGGCGCCGCATAATGTTTACCGCTGCAAGGGCAAAAACCGCTGGTGCGCTATCGCTGTGATTACGGAGGAGGAGTGGCGGGGACTGACGCAAGCGCTGGGGAATCCAGGCTGGGCGGAGGACACAAGATTCGTCACGCTTTCCTGCAGGCAGGGGAACAGGATTGAGCTGGACGGGTTGATAGCGGACTGGACGAAAAAGCATACCGCCGAGGAAGTGATGTCATTACTGCAGAAAAACGGCGTGGCGGCGGGTATCGTGCAGGATGCCTCCGACCTGGCTAAAGACCCGCAATTAAAAACGCGGGGATTTTTCGTAAAAGATGCAGAGATGCCGTTTATCGACGCTTCGCCGATTAGAGTGTCGGAATCGACTGCGGAGTACAGGCGGGCGGCTCCGGAACCGGGGCAGGATAACGACTACGTTTACGGGGAACTGCTGGGCGTCAGCGGTAAGGAGATGGCAGAGCTCAAGAGAAAGGGCGTGATTTAACGAAAGGGCAGGTGCGGTTGACGGCGGAACCGGCTGGCGACTAGAATAGCAGGAGCGAAGGTCAGGAGAGGGCTAAAGCAATGAAATTTGTCTGGGCGCCGTGGCGAATCGAATATATCAAGGCGGAAAAGCCGGCCGGCTGTATTCTTTGCGATAAACCGAAAGAAAAAAAAGATAAAGATAACTACATTATTTATCGGGGCAAGAAGAATTTTATTATGCTGAACAGTTACCCCTATAATCCCGGCCACCTCCTGATAGCCCCTTACCGGCATACGGGGAACCTGGAGGAACTCACGGAAGCGGAACGTAACGAGCATTATGAACTGGTAACCCGGTGCATTGAGGTATTAAAAAAGGTCTTGAAACCGGCAGGTTTTAACATAGGGGCGAACCTGGGGAGGGTGGCCGGTGCGGGGATAGAAGACCATTTTCACAGTCATGTGGTGCCGCGGTGGCAGGGCGATAACAATTTCATGCCGGTGCTGGGGGACGCTAAGGTGATACCGCAGGCACTGGCGGACACTTACGATACTCTAGTAGATAGTTTTTAACTGCTGACTTGTTTTTTCTTACGTCGGGATTTGCTGTTGTTATTTTCATCGGGTGCTATTTCCAGCGGCAGGGTGAAGTAACAACGTGTCCCGGCGCCTTCCTGGCTGTCAATCCAAATTCTACCCCCGTGTGCCTCAATCAGTCTTTTACACATGGATAAGCCGAGTCCGGCACCGGGAACACCGAATTTCTGACCTCGCGTGGAATGGAACATACGCTGAAACAGCCGGGGTATATCTTTTTTCGGTATGCCTGCACCGTGGTCGGTTACGGTAAATAGCAGTTCGTTCTTGACTTTCTGTAGAGAAAGAGTTATTTCCATGCCGGGGTTGGAGTACTTGACGGCATTATCGATGATGTTATCCAGTACCTGGCGGATACGCCGTTCATCGATATTGATTTTCGGCAGGCTGGCCGGCAGCTCGGACTTGAAAATGTGTTCCGAAGACCTGATGCTGGCTTCGCTGATAACTGTCTGGCATAGTGTGAAGATATCAGCCGGAGATTTTCTAATGGAAAACATGCCGACGCCCAGGCGGGACATTTCCAGTAACTGCTCGATTAATTCCACGAGGCGGTCGGCGTTTTTATCGATGGTTTCGAGGTATTCCCGTTTTTCACCGGATTTGAGTCTTTTACCGTAGTCAATCAGCATGGTGGCAAACCCTTTGATACTGGCAAGCGGGGTACGCAGTTCGTGGGAGACATTGGCTAATAGTTCCGTGCGGAGTTTATCCAGTTGCTTCAGATTTTCCGCTTCGAGGGCTTGTGCTTCTATTCGTTTGTAATCGGTGATATCGACAGTGACAGCCAGCACACATGGTTCACCATCAAGCTCAATCTGGTCGGAGGACCAGAGCATGGTGCGTATGTCACCGGATTTGGTGCGGTACAGATATTCTTTATTACTGACCCGCCCGTATTTTTTCAACCCGTTAACCATATCTTCGCGGTCTTTCTGGGTTACCCAGACGCCCAGTTCCCCGGAACTGCGGCCAATCACTTCTTCACGGGAAAAGCCCAAAATACGGCAAAAGCTTTCATTAATTTCCTTGAAGACTCCGTCTGAAAGTCTGGTAATACTCATTACCTGAGGGCTGGCGCGGAAAGCTATGGAAAATTTTTCTTCAGAATCGCGCAGGGCTTGTTCTATTTTCTTAAGCCCGGTGACATCGGTTGAAGAAGAAATGATGCATTCTTCACCGCCGATAGTAATTTTCTCTGCGGAGAATAATAGGGTTTGTATATCACCGGCTTTTGTGTAGAATTCTAGCTCTTCATTGTCCACCCGCCCCTTTTTCTCAAGTATTTTCATGATTCTTTTGCGTTCGGTCTCACTTACCCACATGTTAAGTTCTGCCGATGTATGACCGATGAGTTGATCATGTGTGTATCCGGTCATGCGGGAGAGACTATCATTAGCTTCGAGGAATTTTCCTTCTTTAAGAGTAGTGATGCTGATTGCCTGTGGACTGGAGCGGAAAGCTACGGCGAGCTTGCTCTCTGATTCTCTTAAAGCATTCTCCATTTTACGTAGCTCGGTGACATCGGTAGCTACGGCAATCATGCACTCATCACCATCTAGGTCAATAATCTCCGCAGAGCAGAGCCACGTTCGGATTTCACCGGACCTTACGCGGAAGTGATACTCTTCGTTTTTCAAACTGCCGGTTTTCTGTAAAATACGCATCATGTGCGCCTGTTCTTCAGGGCTGACGAAGAGATTAAATTCATCGACGGTATGCCCGATAAGCTCTTCGCGACTGTAACCGGTGTTGCGGACAAAACTATCATTTACATCTACGTATTTACTGTCCTTGATGGATGAAATGATTATCATATCGGGTGATGAGAGGAAGGCCTTGTAGAATTTGTCTTCCGACTGATTTAAATCCCGGCCGGCCTTTTTACGCTCAACTTCAGCGGCCGCCAGCGTTTCAAGCTGCCGGCGGGCTTCCTGCAGTTCGCTGATGAGTTGTTTACGGGTTTTTTGAGAGTCTCTCATGATTTATTAAATACATTATAATACAAATATAGCTAAAAGGGTGTTAAATTTTTATTAAAAGATATATTACTGATAATTTCTAACATCTGGCCTTGTCTATGTCAAGGTTCAAAAGTAAGAAAGAAAAAATTCGTAATCCCCCTTTGGTCATACTTGCATGGATTTCCTTATTTGCCAGCTGGTTGGAGTAAACGGTGAGTGGGCGATAAGAGCATATTATTACTATACGTGCTGCTTTTAATGGTGAAAAATCGACGGGCTAACTTGAAGTTTCAGGCCTGCGGTGACATAATGCTCAAGATAACCGCTTTTTAAAGAATTTCTTTTATGGAGCGTTTTTAGATTGGAGACCGTAGCCCAGGTAATTGCATTCGTAGGTATCCTGGTATTTCTGGCGCACCTGTTTTCCAGCATCTTCAGCCGGACGAGAATACCGGATGTGCTTTTATTGATAATCATCGGCATCTGTGTAGGGCCGGTGCTGGGGCTGGTGACGCCGGCGGAATTCGGGTCGGTGGGGCCGGTCTTTACGACGATTACGCTAATCATCATTCTTTTTGAGAGCGGCATCGCTTTGAAGCTAAGCATGTTGCGTTCCGCGCTGGGCGGGGCGATGATACTGGCCCCTTTGAGTTTTTTCCTGACGATGTTCGTGGTGGCCGGACTGGCTATATGGGCGACAGACCTGGAAGTCCTGCCTGCCTTCATACTGGGGGCGATAGTGGGTTCCACATCAGAGGCGGTGGTGATACCGCTGGTCAGGCAGCTCAAGGTGAAAGAGGAAACGCAGACGCTGCTTTCGGTGGAATCAACTGTGAACGACGTATTAAGCATCGTCATCACCGTGGCGCTGGTGCAGGCATATACCGCCGGCACTTTTGAGTTTGCATCCGTTTCCGGCAAGCTGATAGCGTCCTTTGTCGTAGCCCTGATATTCGGCATCGTCGGCGCACTTTTATGGTCGGTCCTGCTGAATAAAATACGCATCATCAAAAACGCCATATTTACCACGCCGGCGTTCGTTTTCATCATCTACGGCGCGGTGGAGATACTGGGTTTCAGCGGGCCTATCGCCGCCCTGGCTTTCGGGGTGACGATAGGCAATATAGAGTCGATTCACATCCCCATCTTCAGGACGTCGACAATGAAGGAGCCGGTGGGGCTTAGCGAGACGGAGAAGATATTCTTCAGCGAGGTGGCTTTCCTGCTGAAAACGTTTTTCTTCATCTACCTGGGGATTTCCCTGGAACTCATCACCAGCTGGTTTATCATCTTGGCGCTGATATTTACCGTGGTGGCGTTTGCTTTGCGCATACCAGCAGTGAAGGTATCCATCAGGAAAGTTTTGCCACAGAAAGACCTCTCGGTGATGGCGGTGATGGTGCCTAAAGGACTGGCAGCCGTGGTGCTCGCCAGCCTGCCGATACAGCAGGGAGTAGTCGGCGGTGATATAATAAAGAATATAACCTACGGCATCATCGTTTTCAGTATTATTTTCACATCCATACTCGTACTGTTGCTGGAAAAAACACCCCTGCCTAAATTTTATGCTAAAATTTTAACGCCGAAATGGCCGTGGTTCAGGAGGAAAAGAGTGGGGGAGGGGGTAATGGAGACGTTAGCAGAAGAGAAAGCTGCCGAACCAGAACCGGTAAAAAGAGCGAGGAAAAGAACAAAGAAAGCCCCGCCCGACGATAAAAAATAATCTAACTATTGATATATCCCGGAAAATACTAAGGAGGAGCTGTTTTCAATGGACGTTATCCAGGCAATTAAGGAAAGAAAAAGCATACGGGCATTCAAGCCCGACCCCGTGAAGCTGGACTTGCTTAAGACGATAATCGAACAGGCGCAAAGGGCGCCGTCGTGGGCGAACACCCAGCCCTGGGAGTTCGCCGTGGCTGCCGGTAAAAAGCTCAAGGCGATAGAGGAAGCTTTCGTAAAACGGGGCGCGCAGGCCATGCAGAATACCCCGGCGGAAGTGGCGCGCCCTTATGAATACCCCGAGCCTTATATCTCGCGCATCAAGAGCATGCAGGCACAGGAAAACCGTGGGCGCACCAGCGAGATGACAAAAGAAGAAGGCGAGGCCCGTATGATGGACAACTTCCGGCATTACGGCGCACCGGCGTGTATCTATCTGCTGGTGGGGAAAAATTTCCTGCTCCAGTCCCAGGGGGTCAATGTCTGGGCGATGTACGACTGCGGTTCGGCGGTGCAGAACATCATGCTGCTGGCGGTTAATTACGGGCTGGGCACAATCGCCCAGGCGATGGCGGTGGCTTACCCCGATATAATAAGGAAAGAGCTGGGTATCCCGGAGGACAAGCTTATCGCGCTGGGCATAGCTATAGGCTACCCGGACCGGGACAACCCGATTACTAAAGATTTCCGCGAGAGAGTGCCGCTGGATGAAATAGCCAGGTTCTACGGATTTTAAGTGAAACTGCGGGAACATACTTTTAAGCTTAAAGGGGACCGCGTTTTCCTGCGTCCTATGACAGAGAATGATTGGGCGATAGTAACGAAGTGGGAAACCGACCCTGAAATTCTCTATTGGGCCGATACCGAACCTATTGAATCCCGAACGCTTGAAGAAGTCCAGACGATTTTTCGTACTGTATCGCAATATGCCTATTGCTTTATTATTGAGTTTAATAACAAGCCGGTTGGCGACTGCTGGCTTCAAGAAATGAACCTAGAGAGGATTCTTAAAGAATATCCCGGAAAAGACTGCCGTCGTATTGATCTAGTTATCGGGGAAAAGGGATTGTGGGGGAGGGGGATAGGAACTGACGTTATACGAGTATTGACCCGATTCGCTTTCGGTCATGAAAAAGCGGATATGGTCTTTGGTATCTCCGGCGATTACAACAAGAGAAGCCAGCGCGCTTTTAAGAAATCGGGATATAGGTCTGTAATGAAGCTCAAGGAGTCACCGCCGAGCAAAGCCAGGTATAGCTATGTTTTGGCTATCGAAAATAGGCACTAAAGGAGAAAGAAAATGGCAGAATTAAGGACTAGCAAATATATAATAACCGACGTCAAAGCTGATAAGCTGTTCCCCGGGGAGAAGAAGTGGGCGGGCAGGGCCCCGGGCAAAGGACCGAATATGCCCACGCACGTGATGTGGCTGGATGGGGACGTGGTGCCCGGGGCTTTCTATTCCGAGAGCGTGTGGATATGGCCGGAGTGCTCCTCGGAGGAGCCGGCCGCTCAAGAACATACTCACGATTTTACCGAGGTGGTGACCTTTTTCGGCACGGACTTCGAACACCCGCAGGAGTTATGCGGGGAGGTCGAGCTGTGGCTGGACGGTGAAAAGCATGTCATGACGAGGAGTTTCCTGGCCTACATTCCGGCGGGAATGAAGCACTGCCCGCTTATCGTGCGCAAGGTCAAAAGGCCGATATTCCATTTTACGGTGGGGCTGGGGGGAGATTACGTCCGCGGGAAATAAATAACGGTATTTTATCTTGTTTTGCTAGTCCTTTTTCATCCTGCGGAACAGGGGTGACGGCCACCAGTTCCAGCGTCCCAGCAGGGTCGCCAGCGACGGCACCAGAAGGGCGCGCACCAGGAAAGTATCGATCAGAACGCCGATAGCAATCGCCACGCCTATCTGGAGCACCATGGGGAAGGTGGAGCTTGCCAGGGTGGCGAAGGTGCCGGCCAGAATAATGCCGCAGGAAGTGATGACATTGCCGGTATTGGCCACGGCGTGGTGCACCGCTTCTTTAATAGACTTGTTTTCCGATTCTTCACGGATACGCGATACGAGGAATATATTGTAGTCCGCGCCCACTGCCGCCAGCATGACGAAGACGAACACCGGCAGCATGTTAATCAGGCTTTCGAACTTCAATATGTCTATGAAAATCCAGGTTATAATGCCGAGCGTGGCGCCATAATTCAGCAATACCGTGATAACCATATACAACGAGGCTAAAAGACTGCGCAGCAGGATAACGATAACGGCCAGGATGCCGATAGAGGTAACGACGATGACAATAGTCAGGTCGTCGTTGCTGGTACTTACCATATCCGCATAGAGGGCTGTCTCCCCGCCGACATAATGCTCGATTTCACCGAGGCTGGAGGTGGCTACGGTAGAAGTCACGGCTTCACGGATTCTCGGCAGGGCGAGCGAGGCTTCATTTGAGTAGGGGTCGATATCCAGTATCAGGTACATCCTGGCGACCGTGCCGTCGGCGGAGAAGTAGACCGCCTTAAGCCGGTCGACAAACGGGCCGCTGCCTTCCATGCGGAACTCATTACCCAGGGCGGTCAGGGCGTCACCGAGGTCGTAAAGCGAGGTCTGAAGCTGTGAAATAAGGCCGGGCAGTTCCGAAGGCGATGCCGTAACAAGCTGTTCTGCCAGCGACGACACCTGCGCAAGTATAGCCGACGACGAGATAAAATTAGGGCTTTGCGCAACGCTCGGGTACTCCAGCGTCAGGGCTTCCAGCTGGTCGGCCTGGGACTGCAACATGGACAGGCTGCTTAAGCTGAAACCGGGCGAAGTTATCATATCTCCAAGACCCTTGACCTGTTGCCCGAGACCGATGAGCTGGTTACCGACCAGGGAAGGATAGTCCACTCTTGACAGGTCTTCGGCTCTGGTCAACTCCTGCGCCATCTGGTCGATGCCCTCAAGCGAGTCCGGAGTAAGCAGGCTGCCGCTTTCCGACTGTAATACCAGCGTCAATGGTGATAGCTCGCCCACCGGGAAGTGGTCCCTGATGATATTCAGCCCTTGGCTGGATTCCTCGCTGGGAGAAAGCTGGGTCAATACATTGGCGGACAGTGTGAGTCCCGGTATGGCGAAGTAGGGTATAATCAGCACGATAATTATCGGCACGGCCGTCAGCACCGGGTGGCGGGAAATCCATTCGCCGGTCTTGGCCCAGCCCCAACGCCTCTTTTTAAGTTTCTCATTATCTTTCGGCTTGTTCTTGGTCGGCCAGAAGAGGAAGCGCCCGAAGATAGACATCAGGGCAGGCACGAGAGTAAGTCCGGCGGCCAGGGTAACGGCAATACCGATGGCGAGGGCGTAGCCGCTGGTCTTGGTCATACCGAAGCTTGACACGCTCAAGCACAGGAAGGCGATGATTACCGTAACAGCGCTGGCCAGGATAACGGGCCCGATTTGTCTCATCGTGAAATCGATTCCCCGGGTGTTCTCGGCGCGTGCCGTTTCTTCCCGGTAACGGGAGATGATAAACAGACAGTAATCGGTACCCACGCCGAAGATGGTGACCACCATGTAAGCGTCGATTACCGTTGAAACGTCCAGTCCGGCCTGGGCGAGAAAACCGATAATGCCGCGCGCCACCAGGAAACTGATACCGATGGCTATCAGAGGCACCAGGGCGGCAAACGGGGAGCGGTAGACTATGAGAAGAAGGACAATGACCAGGATAATCGTTACCAGTGTAGTATTGTCAATAGTGCGCTGAACGGATTCAAAAAGGTCGTGGATGAAGCCCACGTTGCCGGTGAAATAGAAAGATGTCTCCGGGTAAAGGTCGAATTGCTGGCGGATTGTTTTAATCGCCTGCTTTGCTTCTTCATCCAGCGCCGAGGAGGAAAACGCCACGGACATCATCATGGTGGTGTCGTCCTTGCTGACGAGGGACGCGCGCAGGGCTTCGCTATCGAATATCGAGGTAACGCGGGTGACCGGCCCGGGGCCGTTATCGGAAATGAGCCAGTTGCGCAGTTTCAAGGCCTCGTCCATGTCCTGCTGGTTGAGGCCCTGTTCGTTGTAAACGACGATCAGGCCGCTGCTTTCCTGCACACCCGAGCCGAATTTTTCATTCAGGAGGTTGCGGGCATAGACGGACTCGGTCTTTTCCGGGAGAAACTGGCTCTGGTCGGTAACACCGACCTCCGATAGAGGAGGCGCTTGAAATACGAGAAAGATAGTAATAACCAGCCAACACGCGAGGATGTAGAACCTGTATTTGTGGGCAAAGCTACCCAGCGCGGAAAACATAGTTACTTATTATTATATTTCGCTACTCGGGGGGTTGTCTATACCTCTAGTAGCTATGGGTTATCTCAATCACATCACAAGACGGAAAGGTTATGGAAAGGGGAGGATATTCCTTTAAAATTAAACACGTCCAACTGCTTTGAATCAATAAGGCAATTGTTTTTCAGGTGTTTACTTTTTAGAGGCTCGTTTTTTGCTCCTGGGCGCCGGCTTGAACTCCGGTTTATCTTTCACTCCGGCAAGTTTTAGAGTACGGTTGGCTATCGCCGTTGCCTGGTTGACGATGCTGGTCCATTTTTCACCGGCTTCACTCTCTGCATTGACTATAATATCCCTGGCTTTTTGTTTTGCCTCACGGATGATTTCTCCAGCTTTTTCCCGGCTTTCTTTAATTAATTGGGCGGACTCCGCAGCAGTTTTGGCATCGGCTTTTAACTTGGCCGTTAGAGATTCGGCATCTTTTTTTGCTTTGGCGATAATTTTAACGGCCTTGCTGCGGGCATCGGCAAGAACCCTGGCGGCGTCTTCCTCGGCATCGGCTCTGGCGCGGTCGGCAATTTCAGCGGCGGCTCGCTTTGCTTTAACAGTAATTTGCGCCGCTTTTTTACGCGCCTCGGCGGAAAAGCCGGCTGTATCACCGTCTGCCTGTTTTTTCGTTCTAGCGGAAATTTCAGCAGCTGCCTCTTCGGCTTCGTGTATAATTTGCTCGGCTTCTTTGCGGGCATCGGATGTTATAGCAGACGCGTCGGTCGCTGCCTCGGCCTTCATTTCACGGGCGACTTCCGCTGCTTTCTTGCGGGCTTCGGTGATGATTTTGCCTGCTTCCGCTTCCGTATCTTTAGTTAAATTGTCTTTAGCAGTCAGCTGTCGGTTGGCTGCCAGGGCATCATGGATTATTTCCTCTGATTTCCGGCGCGCTTCGCTGACAAGTTTGTCCGCCTCCACCTTCGCCTTGGCGTAAATATCGTCCTGGGCCATCATCTCCCTGGCGGTGAGTTCCGCCACGTCGATTATCTGGTCGGCTTTCTCGCGGGCTTCCGCGATGATACCGGACGCGGTGGCCTCGGCTTCGGTCTTGATTTGATGCAGTATGTGGGCTGCCTGTTGTTCCGCGTTCTTGATGATTTGCTCGGCTTTCCCCTTGGTTTCGTCGATGAGCTTGGCGGTTTTTGTCTCCGCTTCATTCTGGCCTTTGGCTTCTATATCCCTGGCTACCTGTTCCGCGCGGGAGATTATTTGAGAGGCTCTTTGCTTGGCATCGTTGAAAACCAGCGTCGACGGCTCGGTGCGCTCCTCCGGTTTCTCCTTAGGCGATGTTTCTTTCATCCGCTGCGGGAAACGATCGATGGAGGGGAATTGGGGACGATTCGCCCCGGATTTTTCAAGTTCCTTTTTCCCCTTTTTTTCAAAAGGGCGGTTCATTGTCAAAGGCTGGTGGCACCAGCGGCAGACTGTGCCGAAAGCTTCCTGGCCGCAGTTTGGGCACTTAGGACGTGTTCTCATACAAATTACCTCTTATAAAAAAACAACGATAGCACGCTCTGGAGATTCATCGGTTCTTGCCCGTACAAAACACATAAGATACCCGGTTAGCATGATTATAACATATCGAGGCAACCAACTTAAGCCTCCATTTTGAAAAATTGCATCAAAATTTTTCAGCTTGATTTTAACCTGAAAATACTCAAAAGAACCTCAAGTTTTCACAGGCGTAAATTGATAGCCAGAACCCAGATAACATTGGTGTTTCCCCTAGTGGAAAATCAGGGGAATCTTACTATCGACTTACTGTTCAAGCAAGTAATATCAGAGGTATAAACCTTTATCACACCATATCAAGCTAACAATAAGGATGTTAATAAGTTGACCTCCGAAGCTAACCGATTTTACGAGGCCCATATCACACCCTCGTGTTGTCAAAGAATTTCACCTTCCATTTAATATAAGGAAAGTCTTAAGAAAAGGAGGGAAAATATGAAAGGCTTTGCGAAAAAGAGCAGCAGAGGTGAAAAAGGTTTTACCCTGGTCGAGCTACTCATCGTGTTTACCTTGCTGGGTATCCTGGCCGCAATCATGATTCCTAACGTGTCGGGATTAATCGGCTATGGTCAGACACAAGGCGCCGGAGCGGAACTCTCCATCATACAGACAGCAATGGATACTATGATGGCTAAAGAGAATCTGGATGGTGTGGACGCAGTGGACGCTGCAGCTGCTACAAGCAACATGTCCAATTTCACAGCAGCCCACCCGCTTTATCCTAATTACGTGCGGTTTGAATCAGCCACGGGTAACTACACCTGTGACGATACCGGCCTGGTTGTACAAACTCTAACCGGCTACGAATAGAGTAGCGGCGTATAAGTTAGTAATTAGTAACTTGTAAGCAGAACAACTGCAAAGCAAAACCGGGTATTAGTGAGTGTTTTATGCCGATGAACACAACAACTGCAAAAAGCGGTATAAATAGTGGCGATAAGCTGGAGACAACGGCTGCGCTGAACACTAAGACCGGTGAGGAGACCCAAGAGGCAGCCTCTTTGAATAGCGACTCCAAAGAGTTGCTGTTGAGAGCGCAACAAAGCGCTCTTGAAGCTAAAGAGGCTGCCTTGGGTGCCATTAACCGGTTTTATAAGGAAAGCAAAGCTTCGGAAACCAGAGCCTCGAAAATGCTGAATGAGCTGGAAGATGCGCTTCAGCTGGCTCTTCAGGCCACGAGAAAGTCTCGAGGCTCTAAAAACAACAGCCAGGGCACCGGCGAGTCCGCCGCAGTACCGCATGACGAAACGAATTTAAAAGAACCTAGTAAAATCTTTCATGCCAATCCATTCGGCATTGTCACGGATTTAAAGAGGTCCCTTTTAAAGACTAAACCTACCGATGCCGAAGTCAAAGAAGAATTCTACCGGCTGGTAATGCGCAAGAGCCCCCAACTGCGCCAGCTTATTAATGATTTAACCGAAGATAAAGCTAAAGCCAGAATTGATGAAGTCATTTCAGAAGCTAAATCTGAAATAGCGGCGGCCCGCGCGGCGGTAATTAAGGTCCAGCAAGAGGTCAATACCACCAGGGAAGAAGCTAAAAAGACCTACCTTGATGCCGAGAACGCCCGCAAAGCTGCTGAATTACTGGTTAGCCAGGTAAAGCAGGAAACAATTACCAAGGCTGCCGATGAGATTGTAAGAGCCCGCGAAGAAGTGAAAGCAGCTAGAGAGGCTGCCGGCATGGCCGTTCAGCGGGCTGAAGATGAAATCAGGAAAAACTGCGAAGAAGCGGCTACCGTAGATAAAAATGCCCAGGTGACTGTTGCCTTAGCCAATGAGAAATTAAAAAAGTATGCCGAGGAACTGAAGGCCTATAAAATTCAGGCGCACATTGCGGTGAAGCAGGCCAGGGATGAGGCGAATAAAGCCAGGGCGGAGGCTGAAGTAGCCCGCCGCGCAGTCCAGGAAGCGGTTGAAAAAGCAGCTCTGGAAAGCCAGCAGGCCAAAGCAAATATTGAGACCGCGCAAAAAATGATGCAGGAAGCCACGATTATAGCGGAAAAGCATGCTTATGACGAGTTCCTTGAAGAAGTCCAGAATATGCGGCAGGAAATCAACGCTATTAGTGCCAAAGCGCGTGAAGCTATAAACAAAGCACAGCGCGAAAGCCGCGAGGCCAAAGAAGAGTTGGCTATGGTAAAAAAGACCAGCGAAGAAGCGGTAAGTACGGCGCGCCAGGAAGCTCTTGAAGCCCGCGAAGAGGCTGAAAAAGCCAAAAAGTCGATGATTGATACTAAAAATCGAACTAAAGAAGAAACCCGTAAAATGCGGCAGCAAGCAGAAACCAGCGTGATAAGGGCCAGCGAAACTATAACGCAGGCTAAGAAAGATATTATAAATATTACCCGTGATGACATCATCAGGGCGAGGCAGGAACTCGAGGTGCCTTTTAAAGCGACCAAATCTGATGATAAGCAGGCATCCGAGAAGCTGGATGCCGAATACGTGGCTGCTGTATTACATGAAATGCGCAGCCCGTTGCACTCGATTTCAGGGTTTACCAAATTACTGAAAGAAGATGGTGTTACCGATGAGGCCACGCGGCAGGAATTCCTCTCCATCATGGAGCAGCAGAGTGAAAGCCTGAACAAATTAATCGATAACCTGTCAGATATTTTAAACAATAAAACCGAAGGACTGACCGTCAATGCCGTAGCGGTTTCTCCGTACGTCATGATTACCGAGGCTATAGACGGTGTAAAATCGATGGCGCAGAAGAGGAATAATCTGATAGGCCATGACCTTACCCCCGAACTCCCGGAGGTAAAAGCCGATGCATTTCGTATCAAGCAGGTAATTACCAACCTGCTGACCAATGCTATCAGATACAGCCCTGAAAACCGTCCTATATTCGTTAAGGCCCAACCGCAGGATAATGAACTGCTGGTGCAGGTGGTTGATTATGGCATCGGCGTTCCTAAAGGGGAACTGAAGTCTATTTTCAACAAGGGGCACCAGGCCAGCAACCGCGGCGACGTGGAGGGCAATGGGCTGGGACTTTATATTTGCCGTCAGATAGTTAAAGCGCACGGTGGGAAAATCTGGGCGGAAAGTGTGGAAGGAGAAGGCAGCACGTTCAGTTTTACTCTGCCGATTAATGCCGTGGAACAACTGGAAAGTAAAATCGTAGAGAAAAGCTATGTCGGGTAAAGTATTAGTAATTGAAGACGACCCGACCTCTTTGAGGTTGATAGAGTACGCTCTTAAGCAGCGTGGCTACCAGGTCATGACTACTCTTAACGGGCTGGAAGGCATTATTACCGCCCAGAAAGAGGAGCCGGACCTTATTATCCTGGATATCATGCTGCCGGGGATTGACGGCTTCGAGGTATGCCGCCGGCTGCATTCCGGTTCGCAAACGACGAAGATACCTATTCTGATTATATCTGCCAAGACGCAAAAAGAAGATATCAACGCCGGCTTCAAGGCTGGCGCTGATGATTACCTGCTGAAACCGGCCTCCCCGACCGAAATTATTAATCGTGTGGAGAGCCTGCTTTCTAAGAAAATAACCGGCCAGGCTCGGGTGGTATCTTTTGTCAATACCAGTGAGATTCCCGGCTTGACTATGGTCATGGTGAATGTCGCGGCGGCGCTCGTAGAACAGGAAAAGCGGGTTACGCTCATCGATGCTTCAAACAGTTACAAAGGACAACCCGGTAAGAACAAAGTATCCTCTGAACAGGACGGCCGGGTCATTCTGGAGGTGGATACTAATGGTAACGGCGGACAGGAGCCGGGACTGGAAACACTGCCTTCCGGCATAAGAGTCCTGCACGTGGACGATGTGTTTGACGATAACAATGGTGCATCAGAAGTCAGCCTCGACCTGGTGCAGAAAATCGGCAAGTCCAACGATTACCTGCTGGTTGATCTGCCCCTTAAGCCCAGTCACTTTACCACCTCGATACTTAAGAGCAGCGACCTCGTGATGATATTAAGCGATTACCGCATCGATAACCTCATTACCACCAGGAACGCCGTTACACTGCTTAATTTCCTCGGCATTACGGCGGAAAAAATGGCCGTCGTGCTGGCGGACTCGGAGGGCAAGAACCAGAACCTGACGACCGCCAATATGAAGCCCTTTGTGGAAGCCAACCTGGGGATTATGCTGGTGGAGGTCGTTTCTTTCGATGCCAAGATGTACCAGCTGTTCTACCTGGACAGCCAGCCTGTAATACAGTCTAATCCGAACCAGAAACTGGCCCAGGACTTAAAGCGTATCGCCCGTTACGTCGCTACTTATAGCTATACGGGGCAGGAACCCAAGCAGTCAAAAAAAGCGACTCCTCCCGCGGAGGTAAAAATTGACGCTGACAAATAACAGGCCGAAAGGCACGCTGGGAGAATCGCTGGTCCAGAGGCAGATAATCACTGCAGAACAGCTTGAGCAAGCCCAGGAAAAACAGAAGGAGCAGGGCGGCAAGCTTAGTGAAATCCTGGTCAATATGGGTTTCGTTAAAGTTGAAGAGCTGGCATCATTCCTTAGCATCATGTGGAATGTGCCTCTAATCGACCTGAAGACACATGTGGTGCAGCCGGAAGCCCTGGCATTGATACCGGAAGAACTGGCCAGGAAGCATCTTTTTATTCCTTTACAAATCATCGGCGATTCGCTGATGGTGGTGATGGCTGACCCCGATGACTATATTACCATCGGGGATATTTTTGCCAGGACCAATATGAAGGTGCAGGTGGCGTTTGCCAGCGCTGCGGACATCCGGCGCGCTATAAATATTTACTACCGCGCTACCGATGAAATTCAGGAGAAGGTTAGCGAGTCCCTTCCGATAGACATCGGCGACCGGGGGTCCGCCGTTGATTTCAGTGTTGAAACACCCATCACGGAAAGCCTGGACCTGCTTATTGAACAGGCTATCAGAGACCGGGCGTCCGATATTCACCTTGAACCCCAGAACGACCGCCTGCGTATCCGTTACCGTATCGATGGCGTACTGTATGATATGAACTCCGTGCCCATCAGTGTGCACACGGAACTGGCTTCCAGGATAAAAATACTGGCGGAAATGGACGTTACCCGCTCGAAGCAGGCACAAGACGGGCAGTTTTCTATAAAAATAGGCGATAAAAGCATCGATATCCGCGTCGCCAGCGCCGATACCATCCACGGCGAGCGGATTACCCTGCGTCTGCTGGATAAATCGGTATCGCTTTTTACGCTGCCGGAGTTGGGTTTTTTGCCGGATACTCTAAAAAAATACCGGGCGCTTTTGCACTATCCCTTTGGTATGGTTTTAGTAGGGGGCCCGACCGGTTCCGGTAAAACGACCACGCTTTATACATCGATAAATGAAATCGACCGTAAAAGATATAACATTATGACCATCGAAGACCCGGTGGAATACCAGTTCGAGAACATCACCCAGAGTCAGGTAGACCCTAAAACCGGGATTACTTTCGCCAGCGGACTGCGGGCATCGCTGCGGCAGGACCCGGATGTCATCCTCGTGGGAGAAATCCGCGATAAAGAGACCGCCATTACCGCCGTTCAGGCCGCTCTTACCGGGCATCTGGTATTTTCGTCAATCCATGCCAATGATGCCGTCAGCATGATTACGCGCCTTCTTGACCTCGGGGTTGAGCCGGGGCTGATATCCTCAACGCTTATCGCTTTATTGGCGCAGCGCATGGTACGCCGCATCTGTACCAATTGCCGCGTTGCTGCTCCGCCCAATGCCGTGCAGCAGGAGATATACCGCAAGGAAATGGGGCAGGAATTAACTTCCGTATACAAAGGCACCGGTTGCCACCTTTGCGGCCAGACCGGCTACATGGGCAGAATCGGTATCTTTGAAATGCTCGTCATGAGTGAAGAAATACAGAAAATGCTGATTAGCGATGTCAGCATAGGGACATTAAGGGAAGAGGCGATTCGTGAAGGCATCTATACCATGAAGCATGACGGGCTGTTGAAAGTAAAAGAAGGAATCACCACTTTCGAAGAAGTGATGAACAGCGTATTTACGATTGGGTAAAAGGCCGTTTTTTTGTACAGGGGAACATGAATGTACCAGTATGAAGCATACACTCTTGATAAAGAGATTGTTCAGGGCACTATCGATGCTCCGAACGAAGGCGTAGCCGAGGAAAGACTCAATGGGGCCGGTTATCACCAGATATTAACTCTGAAAAAGACCTCCCCAACACTTTCCGCATCTGTCAAGAGACTGTTTCACCTCCCCTCCTCCGTAAAAAAATCAGAATTCACTGATTTTTTCTATCAACTCGCCACGCTTTTGGATTCCCGGATGCCCTTTGTGCAGGCCCTTTGGGTACTGGCCGAGCAAACCCATAATCCGGCTTTGAGGGATATTATTAGCAAGCTGGGTAGAGATGTGTCCAGTGGTATTCCTTTCTCTCTGACGCTGGGACAGTATCCTAAGCTGATATCAAGCCATTACTGTCAGGTAATCAGGGTCAGTGAAAAATCCGGCGACCTGACGCGCGGTTTGAGACTGGTGGCCGGTTACATCGAGAAAGAGGCCTCACTAAGCGGCCACGTTAAGCGTATGTTGTCTTATCCCTCGTTTCTGGGTTTAGCATCGCTGATTGTAATAATAATCGTGGCTACCGTAGCGGTGCCGTCTTTAACCAAGCTGTTCGATTCGCTCGGGGTTGATTTGCCCCTGGTGACGCAGATACTTGTTGCCTGCGCCGGTTTCATTACAACCTATAAGTTCCACCTTGGGGCTGGAATACTGGCAATTATCGGTATTGTTTTCCTCATAAAAAAATCACCCGGCGCCAAGAAGTATTTAGACATGCTGGCGTTAAGTCTGCCGATTGTCAGCAATATCGTGATCATGCGTAATATCTGCCGGTTCTGCCGCAGCAGCGCTATGTTGATAGAGGCCGGTCTTACACTCCCGCAGGCACTTAATGCGATTATCGGCACGATAGACAATACCATCATAAGAAATGCGCTAAAAGAAATCCGACAGGAGACTATCAAGGGTAAAGGTCTTTGGCAGCCGATGGAGAAGTCCGGACTTTTCCCCAGGTTGCTGGTGGACGTGGTGGCTATCGGTGAAAAGAGCGGCTCTTTACAGTCCTCGTTTTCCACGATGGCGGACTATTATGAGAAAAGGCTTGACCAGAGGGTACAGAAGCTGCTTTCGATGATTGAACCGGCTTCTATTATACTCGTCGGTCTGATTATCAGTTTTATCGGTATAGCAATTATTACGCCGCTATATTCAATATATCAGAACGTAGCCTAAAAAACGGTGTGCATAATGATAAGGATGTTAAAAAGGCTATATAAGAAAACGCAACGGCAGGGAGGCCAGAGGGGCATGACCATGCTCGAAGGCCTGATATGCATAGGTATATTGGGCGGTGTTGTGATATTGATGGTATTCGCCATGTCCGGCGGAGCTCTGGCGGTAAATGAAAACGAGGAGGAGACGGCGGTTCAGAATCTGGCCAGAAATCAGATGGAGTATATCAAAAGCCTGGCATATAATCCTGGGGCTTCTACTTACCCTACCATAAGCACTCCGCCCGAATACAGCATTACTGTGAGTGTTACTGCGGTGCCGGATACCAACAATAACATTCAGAAGGTTACGGCGAATTTCTACCGTAATAGCACGCTCCTCATGACCGTATCAGATTATAAGGTAAACCGATGAAAGGAGAAAGGGGATATACTCTAGTAGAAGGGCTGATAGCTATTGCCATTACCGGCTTTCTGGTGACAGCACTTAGTATAGTGGTGCAGCAGATGGTTGTTGTGCCCGAGCGGGGTGATGACCAGATTGATGCCATTCACCCGGTGCAGAACGCAGCCCACTGGCTGACGCTTGACGGTCAGACCGCTGAATCGGCCAGCGGCGGCAGCAGCCTGATGCTGACTTTACCCAATGAGAATATCATCACCTATACGTTTTCCGGCGATAAGCTCTTTAGACTTTACGGCAGCTCAAACCGGACGATAGCCGATAATGTCGCCAGCGCCAATTTTACCGTCCTGGACAGGGTTATTTACATGACGATTGCCACCTTGCCGGACAGTCGCTGGAATATAAGTGAAAATTATACCTACCGGGCTTATATGCGCCCGACGGAAACATAAGAAATGAAGATGAAGATAAACGGAGAAAAAGGCCAGGCTCTGCCACTTGCGATGATCGCCGTCATTTTGGGCGCGCTGGTGATTCCGCCCTTTGTGGGTTATGCCGGCAGCAGCATAATCGGCTCTCATGCTTACGGGGATGCTATACGCTCGCAGTATGCCGCCGACTCCGGCGCCGAGCACGCTATCTGGAGATTGACTGATGACGGCTTGATGGATATTTTAACGAGCGCCGGTAGTATGGTCAGTTATACGCTGGACGAAACTCTAAACGGCCTGACAACGAACGTAACCGTTTGTAACGCATGGCAAACTATTGCCGATGATGACTTCAACAGTGGTGGCTGGTCGGGAGGCACAGGCTGGCTCGATGACTGGACACATTCAGGAGACAGCGCCGTAACTTCTTCCGGGAGTCCTTATGAAGGTCCTTATCACTTGAGATTGAGGGGTGGCAGTGCGATTGCGCAACGACCCGTGGACCTTTCTCATCAGATAGATATTCATCTCCGCTTTTGGGCTAAAGTCAATTCTTTTGAAACGTGGGATACCGCTACCTGCCAGGTCAGCAGCGACGGTATAAATTGGAACACCGTCTATACTTTTACCGATGTCTTAAGTGATGATATTTATCGTTATTATGATTTTGAGCTGTCTTCATATAAGATGACCGGCCAGTTCTGGATTTCTTTTAACTCCAATATGAGTAGCACAGGTGACTACTTTTATGTTGATAAACTGGATATAGTATGGCTGGTGGCTAATCCCGTTACCTTTGCTACAGAAGATTTTGAAAGTGGAGGTTGGTCCGGCGGCACCGGCTGGCTTGAGGATTGGACACATACCGGTGCTTCTTCGGTTACTACCTGGAGTTCTCCTTACGAAGGCTATTATCATTTATTGCTGCAAGGTTCCAACGGTGATGTGCAGCGCCCGGTTGACCTCTCTGCGGCCGGTATAGTCTACTTGAGATTCTGGGCTAAGGTCTCCGGTTTTGAAAGCAGGGATAATGTTGTATGCCAGGTGAGTCCCGATGGCTCAACATGGTCAACTATCTATACCTGGACGACGGCCCATGACGATAATGATTATCACTATTACGCTATCAGCCTGGCACCTTATGAGATGACCAGCGAGTTTTGGATTCGTTTCAGTAGCAATTGTAATAATCAAAACGATTATTTCTTTGTTGATTTAATATCGCTGGTAAACCTGGATGCTTATGGTGTAACAGCTAAAGCTGGCGATAGCATCATAAAGGCAAAGGTCTTTGTCGATTCAGGAGTTGTCACGATTATATATTGGTACTACGTTTAATGAATTGAATATGAAAAAGAGAGTAAATTTGATAGATGAGTTTAAGTATAGCGGAAAGAAATAAAATTAATAAAAAGTCCCGGTCTTTGACTAACTGGCTGTGGGTGATAGGGATTATTGCCATTATCGTGGTCAATATCATCATCTGGAAAAACTATCTCGGAGAAAAATCTGAAATCGAGGTTTTACAGAATGAAATAGCGCTCGTAAACCAGCAAATTGCCCAGGCGGCGCAGCCCCCAACCAATCTTGAATCTGAATTGGAAAGAGCCCAGAGTGAACTTGCGGCAGCCCTGGAGGTTTTTCCGGAGAGAATCGACAAGACCGACGTGGTTGATTTTATTATTAATACCGCAGAAGCATGCGATGTCCGGATTATACCTCTTATATGGGAAGGACAAAAGGTTAGTGATACCGGCCAATCGTACGTAGTGCTGCAATATAGCGGAACCGTCATCGGTAAATTGACCGATGCCACCAATTTTATCACCATGCTTAGAAACGGCGATTATTCTACCATTATCATCACCGAGTGTACCGTTGAAAGGACGTCTGCACTGGATAGTGATGTATCGAGTAGTGAAATCAATGTGACCATTGACCTTGTGTTTTCTCTCTATGCCATTTCCATCCTTGACAGTAAGGATAGCATTTTATGAAAATAACGACGCTAAATATAAGCTCCAACGTAATAAAGTACGTTACCACCAACGGCAACGGTCAGGTCAAACACGGCAGCATTACGCCGGACGGCCTTATCAATAACGGCCTGATATTACAGCCTGATGCTATCGCCAGTCAGATAAAGACCATGTTTGCTGATAACGCCCTTCCCAAGAACAAAGTTATCTGCAGCATCAATGGTCTGCCGTTTTCCTATAGGCTGTTTACCCTCCCGAAGATGGAGCCGGCGGCTTTTGATGAAGCTATTATCAGGGTAATCAGGAAAGAGATGCCCATTTCTCCGGATGAAATGTACCTGCTGTGGCAGGCTTATCCCACGGAAAATAAGGAATGGCAGGTGCTGGTGGCGGGCATAACGCGCCAGCCTGTTGATAACCTGGTGAAAACATTATCGGCAGCTGGCATCAAGCCGTATTTTCTTGACCTTCAGCATCTTTCTCTGGCCAGGTTGAGCGGTGAGTCCGATGCAATAATCGTCGAATGTGAAAAAGACTACTCCAATATCGTGATGCTGGTAGAAGGAATACCGCAGGCTTTACATATCGTTCCGTCTCTGGGGGCAGAGGCTGCTGTTAAGGATGAAATCCGCCAGGTTGTCAGCAGACTCAATAAGATGGTCAATTTCTATAACAACAATCATCCTAAAAACCCCATTAAAGAGGATTCCAAGGTCCTGCTGACCGGCGAACTGGCAAACGAGGATGGTGTGGTAGAGCTTGTACAGAAGGAAGTAGATTATACGGTAGAGCTTTTATCACCGGCCGACAAAGTGGTTTCCGGCATGCCTTTGCATGATTTTGCCGTTAACGCCGGCTCGATACTCATGAAGACTGCGCCGGAAAAGGAAGCCGGCAAAGACGCTACTCCTCATCGCAGTATCAATCTCGCCAGGGTTGCCAGGCAGCTGCAAAGTATTAATATTTCCAGTATTTCCAACGCAGTAATCGTAGGTTCGATTGCCGCTTTCGCCGGCGTCGTTGCTCTGGTATTCGGATTTTTATCGCTAAATCAAGTACGGGAAGACTTAGCTCTGGCGCAGGGGCAATTGGTCAAGGCTAATGCGGAATACAGCACCATAACAAGTACGCTCGCCGCCTCCCAGGCTGTGCAGGATAATATCGATGAAGTTAAAGCGCAGATACATTTGATAAACGCCGATTACGAATCGATATTGAATTCGACGGATCATGTAGCCGATATTGCCGCGGTCACCCAGTCCGTTCCTGACGACCTTGTGTTTACCGATTTAGAAATTACGTCCGACCAGATTTTCGTATATGGCAGAACCTACGAGCCAGCGACGGTCGTCCAGTTCGCACGGAATCTTGAACTGATCGGCGATTTTTCCAAAGCTGATATCCAGCGTATCGACTGGGCAAACAGCACCTCCGGCCCTTCACTGTCTTTTATGATCGTTATCAATAAATAGGGCCGGCATGATTATCTTCGCTTAATCTCCCCCCTTATTCACTTAAGGTGCTTTTGGTTGTATTGCGCCTGATTGTGTGGTAAAAGTGTCTCTAAGAATGTTAAGATAAACTGGTACGTTTTAGTCATATCGGTTCAATGACTTTACATCAATTAGAGGAGGGCTCGATGAAAGCAGCGGTCTGTTACGAATTCGGCAAGCCATTGGTGATAGAAGAAGTGACATTATCCGAGCCGGGTGATATGGATGTTAAGGTACGCCTGACGGCGACGGCAATCTGCCACAGCGATATCCACGACTGGAAGGGAGAGCTTCCGGGGGGCCTGCCTTTCGTCGGTGGGCACGAGTCGGCGGGGTACGTGGAAAAAGCAGGGCGGGGAGTAATTTCCGTAAAAGCCGGCGACGCGGTGGTTGTTTCGCTGCTGGCTTCATGCGGTAAATGTTATTACTGCGCCAGCGGTCTGCCGCACCTCTGCGAGCACAGGTTCGACCCGCCTCCCAACCCGCGTGTGCACAATAAGAAAGGACAGTCTCTGGAACTTAAGGGCAATATCGGCGGCTTCGCCGAATACACCGTCGTTGACGAGTCGCAGGTCGTGAAGGTGCCGGAGGATATGCCCCTGGACCGGGCGTGCCTGCTTGCCTGCGACGTGATTACCGGTTTCGGCGGCGTGGTCAACCGCGCCAGGGTGCGGCCTTTCCAGAGCGTCGTGGTCATGGGCGTGGGCGGTGTCGGTATCAATGCCATTCAGGGGGCCGCTTACGTGGGCGCTTATCCCGTTATCGCCGTGGACATGCTGGATGCCAGGTTGAAAATGGCCATGGACATGGGGGCTACGCATACGGTCAACGCCGGGCGTAAAGACGCGGCGGATGTTATAAGGGGGCTGACGGATGGGAGGGGGGCGGATTTCGTCTTTGTGACCGTCGGCAGTATCGCCGCAATCAAGCAGGGGTTTTCCTTCACCGGTCTGCGCGGCACCACCGTTCTTATCGGCCTGCCTAAATATACCGACCAGTTTTCCTTCGCCCCGCTGGAACTGATACCGACCGAGAAGAATATCATCGGCGGTTTCATGGGGGCCACAAATCTGAAACTGGACATCCCCAACCTGGTGAACCTGTACCGGGCGGGGCGTCTCAAGCTGGACGAGCTGGTTACCGGGCGCTTTCCGCTCGAGCGCATAAACGAGGCGATAGCATCGACGGAAAAAGGCGAAGGCCTGCGTAACGTTATCATGTTCAAGTAACATTACATAAAGTATTAAGTAGAGGTGTATCAATGAAAGCGGCAATCTGCTATGAAATTAACAAACCTCTGGTTATTGAAGATGGTGTCACCGTGGCTCCTCCCGGCAGGGGCCAGGTAAAGGTCCGCGTAGCGTTTACGGCTGTATGCCACAGCGACCTGCATTTTCTCACCGGGGAAATCCTTTCGCCGCTGCCCGGACTGGCCGGCCACGAGACCTCCGGGTATATCGATGAAGTGGGCGAGGACGTAACCGGACTTAAGGAGGGCGATACCGTCGTTGTCGGCACAGTTACCTCCGGCTGCGGCCGGTGCTATTACTGCACCATCGGCAAGCCGCATAACTGCGTGGAAAGGCACGCTTTCATGGCGCCCAAACACAAGAACAAGAAAGGCGTGCCCCTGGCGCTGATGGCGGGGCCGGTCGGGGGTTTTGTCGAGTACACTACGGTTCCCCAGGAACTGGTCACTAGAATCCCCGAGGACATGCCTCTAGACCGGGCGTGTTTGCTTTCATGCGGCGTTTCATCGGGTTTCGGCGCCGTGGTCAACCGCGCCAAAGTCCCGGCGATGAGCAGCGTGGCGGTGGTGGGGACGGGAGGCGTCGGGCTAAATTCGATACAGGGGGCGGTTTTTTCCGGGGCTTACCCTGTAATCGCCGTGGACGTGCTGGACAGCAAGCTGAAGACGGCCAAGACGTTCGGCGCCACGCACACAGTCAACGCACAAAAGGAAAAAGACCCCGTTAAAGCCGTGCGGGACATGACTTCAGGCAGGGGAGCGGACTACGTTTTTGTTACCGTGGGTAAGGTGGAGGCTATCAGGATGGGCTTTTCCATGTGCGGGGACATGGGTATGACGGTGGTGGTAGGTTTAGCCGGCGGCAACATGGCCGCCTTCGAGCCGATGGAGTTTGTCTTTACGGAAAAAATCCTGACGGGGTGCGGGGGAGGCTCGCTGCGCACAAGCGTAGATATTCCTTTCCTTGTGTCGCTTTATAAGGCGGGGAAACTCAAGCTCGATGAGCTTATCAGCGGCCATTACCCGCTGGAGAGAATCAACGATGCCGTCGAGTCCCTGAAAAAGGGCGACGCGCTGCGCAATATTATTACGTTCTAATAAATACTATTTTCCCCCGCGCCACTTGGTGACCCCCAGACCAACCGGGAATGACATCATGTAGAATATCTGCTTGCGGATATTGCGGATAATCATCGGGCCCTGCTTGACGTCCGGCGGTATGTACGCCCCGAAGGTTTTATTGATGATGTGCTTCTCACCGCCTATCCATAGCTCCACTTCCGCGCACAGGTCGGTAATGTCATCATAATTCATCGCCTGGAAAACGATTGACGTGCCGTGGGAAACGGTGTGCTCCTTCATCATCTCGTAGCCGGCTTTTGACTTATCGCCGGGCAGCAGCCAGAGCGTCTCGCAGCCGAACTCGCAGTCGGGAATGACCGTATCGTCGATATAGGCCATGGGGCGCACGTACTTGGGGTCGTAGGGCAGCATGTAATATTTCCTGGCCTGACCCGGCTTCGTCCCGTACACAAAGTATTTAGCGTTATTATATTCCCGCTTGGCCCCCGGCTCTAGGGGAGGGATGGGTTTTTTCCTGTTTTCTTCGTCTGACGCGTGGCCTTTTTCTCTATCGTAGAAGCCAGGGCCGGATGTCCAGTGGCAGACCGGTATGGTCGCCCTTTTACTTTGAGGACTGCGCGTAGGCATGTGCGGCATGCCAGCGGGGATGTAAGCCACCCAGCTTTTTTCCAGCGGGATGTTCTCGTCCTCCATCAGCATGCCCATGCCACCGGTGTTCTCCGGGCGGTCGGGGTCGGTGCCCCACCATGCAAGCAGCTCGGGGAAATCGTGAGAGTGGGGGAACATGGGCTTATCGTTGGTGGGCAGCTTCATCTGCTCCTCCATGGTAATCTGCCCGGGGTAGGTAGGAGGCCATATCCACGTAGCCTCGCCGTAATAGGCGCCGGGGATTATCTCGCTGTCAATCCAGAGGGTGTGCTCCATGCTGATGCGCTTGCCCGCGGCGGCCAGTTTATCACGTGCCTCCGGGGTGGGACCGGGCAGCATGTGCCGTTTATGGAGTGTCGTGCAGATGTATTTATCGTATTGACCCATCGGTATTCTCCGCTCCTTCCCAATAGCACTTATATATTAGTAGATTATTCAGTTTCTATTAGTAGTTCGTAATCTGTTACGTTACTACAGGAGCCCCAGCAGGGAATTATCATATCCACACTCTGGTCCGGCATCAAATTGCCCGTGCTGTCGATAGATGTATCCACCAGATTTCCTTGAGAATCGAGGAAGCTTACGGTGACCTTTACGAGACTAATTTTCGTGCTGCCGGAGTTCCATAAAGTCAGATAGACCATAATCCTGCCGGATGCGTCGGTGGCCATCTCTTCGTGCGTGATTACCAGCCCGCCCGTTGGTGTTGCCGTGCTGGTCACTGTTATTGTCGATGTCGGCGTCGGCGTTGCGGTGCCGGGATTCAGTTTATAGACCCCGTAATAAGCGCCGGCATAGATAGTGGAGGGATAATGGTAATCGGTAGCGAAGCAAATAAAAGAGGTGGACTGGAGGCCCGTAGCGATTTTCTCCCATGTCTCGCCGTAGTCCAGCGAGCGGTAGGGGACAGCTTCGAGGGCGCCGTCGGGTCCGGTCGCTGTGACGGGGATGGCGTACACCTCGTTATGGGCGGAGGGGTTGACCAGGACGCTGCATACATGGCAGCCGTCGAAGCCGATATTCTGCCATGACTGCCCGCTGTTGGTACTCTTCCAGATGCCGCGGTAGCTCGGTCTATCGCCTGAACCCAGGCAACCGGCATAGATGACGTTGCTGTCTACGGGGTCGACGGCGATGCAGTAGATTTGCACATCGTCGGGTCCCATAGCATGGAAGGTAGCGCCGCCGTCGGTGGACTTATAGACACCTCCCTCGGATAGTGAGCCCCAGTTGTTCCCGCCGACATAAACCGTCTGCGGATGTGCCGGGTCGACGGCGATGGTATTGACATCGCCCATGGAAATGGCGGTAGGAGACCATGAGTTGCCGGCATCGGTGGATTTCCAGAGTCCCTGGTCGTTATAGGAGATATAAATGATGTTGCTGTTGGTCGGGTCGCAGTAGACCTTTTGAACGGGGTAGTTGGCGATAGCCGACCATGAGTTGCCGCCGTCGGTGGTGCGGAACAGCGCGCCAGGCTGGGCGGCGGTGCCGGCATAGGCAATATTTGAATTGCTCGGGTCAACGGCGATGGAATATATTTTATTGTTATAAATCCCGCTGTTTATAGGCGTCCAGGTGAGGCCGCCGTCGGAGCTTTTACTGATGCCGGCGTAATAGCTGGCAAGATAAATGGTCTGTGAGTCAACGTGTGAAATAGCCAGCTCCCGACCTTCAACGTCGTCCGGCCCCAGGTACGTCCAGGCGGCCGGCTGCGGCGTCGTTGTAGTCGGCTCGGAAGCCGGCGGCGTGGTTTGCCCGGGACCTGTTGTGGTGGGTGTCGGTGTTGTCAGTCCGGGAGTCGTCGATGTCGATGGCTGTGATGTACATGAGGGCAGAATAGTTAAAGCCGTGACGAGGAGAGCAATTAACAATACAAGAGCTACCGGAGAGACAGGTTTAGGCATTAAGTTTAACCTCCAATTTCAGTTGTTAGAATATACCATAATATTATACTGTATAATTAGTGAAAATATCATTATTTTAATTAACACAAAATTATCACAAATTTATTATACCCGGATAGCTGAAAAGGAGGATTATATAACATGGTATATGGCAAAGGTAAATATACCTATGAACTGGTCGACTGGCGGGCCAGGTTCCCTGAAGGTTGGTCGCCCATTGAGGTAAACGGACTGGCTATTGATTCTCAAGACAGGCTCTACGCGTTCAATACGGGGGAATACCCGGTAACGGTCTTCGACCGTGATGGCAACTTGCTTGATACATGGAGCGAGGAGTCCTTTAAACATAACCACGGCGCCGTTATCGGTTCTGATGATTGTATTTATTGCGCTGACGACGGCAACCATACGGTGAGTAAATTTACGCTTGACGGTAAGGTGCTCCTTACGCTGGGCAGCAAGGACAAGCCTTCCGATACCGGTTTTACCTGGGTGGATGAGAAGGGCAAAAGGCTCGATTTTATGGCGGCGATGACATCTACCAAGCGCAGCGGGCCCCCGTTTAACAGTCCCACGGATGCCGCTCTCTCTCCCTCGGGTGAAATTTATGTATCCGACGGCTACGGCAACGCGCGGGTGCACAAGTTCTCTCCCGACGGCAGGCTGCTTCTTTCTTGGGGCGAGCCGGGCAAAGGTCCCGGCCAGTTTATCGTACCCCATTCGGTGGCGGTGGATAAGCAGGGCAGGGTGCTGGTTGCCGACCGGCATAACAATAGAATCCAGATTTTCGATGCCGGGGGGCATTATCTTACCGAGTGGGATGACGTTATCCTGCCGACTAATATATTTATCGACGATGAACAAGCGGTATATATTTCCGAGCTGCATCCCAGGCTTAGCATATTCGATATTAACGGCAGGCTGCTGGCGCGCTGGGGCAATGAAGGAAGGACCAAGGAGGACCCCCTCTTCGTTACGCTTCATACGGTGGCTGTAGATTCACGCGGTGATATCTATGTCGGTGAAGTCATGGGTATTTATAAGGGAGACCCTTTCCTGGATACCCGCAAGACCAGGATGATACAGAAATTTACCAGGAAATCCTAAACGCCTTACTACTTGGTGAAATTTCTGCCGATTATAGTCGAATCAAAAGACGGCGCAAACATAATGTGCCCGAACATAATCGGCTTGTCTACCCGCTTGAAGTCCAGAGGGCAATGCATTACATTTGCCGGGACGTATACCCAGGTAGTGGCTGTGATGGTATGTATTTCCGCATCCTCGCCCTCGCCTATCGTAAGCTCCACCTCCGCCCCGAATTCCTTGAAGTTCATCGGGTCGCCGCCGATAAAATAAAGGATTTCAGCCACGTTGTGTTTATGACCGTCGGGTATCATTTTATAGGGCCGGTAAATGGGGCGCAGTACCTGGGTCAGGGGCTCGTCCCACCCCTCGACAGGAGCCCTTTGTCCTATTCCTATATATACCGGCGCATCTGGAGGAGTGCCCGGATGAATGATTCCCCAGGGTTCTTTCAAGAAATATTTATCATATTTTCCCTTAGCCATGACAGGTGCCTCCTAAAATCTAAAAATCGTGGGCGCTATTGTTTGATTGCAGAACGCGTAAACCGAAATTGACCTTATTAGTCTATCTTTATCTTTCTGCCAATAGTAATTTTAACAATTAGCGTTCTTTCACGCAACAGACAACACGGATGTGCGGTCTGGTCCGTGGATTTTTATAGGTAAAAAACCTTCGACTACGTTGATTAAACCGGGCGGGAAGCATTATCATAGTTAGAAGCAGGCGCTTTTGCAGCTAAGGTTGTAACTCCCTCATGAGCAGGGGACTTATTCAGGAGGAAAAGATGACACTAAAAGGAAAAACGGCACTGATAACCGGTGGCGGCACGGGCATCGGAGCGGCAATCGCCCGCAGGTTTGTAAAAGAAGGAGCTAAAATCTGTATCGTCGGACGCCGCCGCGAAAAACTGGAGCAGGTTGCCGGAGGGCTTCCGGAAGGTTCGGTGCTTGTCTTTACCGGGGATGTCTCCCGTTATGAAGAAATAAAGGCCATGGTGGCGGCGACGGTGAAATTCGGGGGCGGACTGGACATACTGGTAAATAATGCCGCCACGGACTCGCTGGCGCGCATTACCGAACTCGACCCGGATGAATGGCGCAAGGTCATCGACGTGAACCTCACCGCGCCTTTCCTGTTCATGAAGGAGAGTATCCCTCATATGATTAAAGCCGGGAGCGGCTCGGTCATCAATATCGCCTCTCTGGGCGGACTGCGCTGCATACCCGCCTGCCCGGCCTACAGCACTACCAAAGCCGGCCTCATCATGCTGACGCAGCAGGCGGCGCTGGACTACGGCCAGTACAAAATACGGTTCAACGCGGTCTGCCCGGGTGCCACCCGGACGGACATGCTCGAAAAAATGGTCGTCCCGCTTTCAGAAAAGCTGGGGACGGATAAAGCCGGTGGTTACGCTCATTTTACGAAAGACGTACCGCTGCGGCGTACCTGCTCCCCTGACGAGATTGCCGGTCTCTGCAACTACCTGGCCAGCGACGAATCGTCTTTCATGACCGGCTCGGTTTTATTGATGGATGGCGGAGCGGCGATTGTGGATGTTTCCGGGGCGGCGGTGAGTGATGCCGGACTATAATAGATTTTTGCGGTTGAGCTAACAATAGGAAAAAGGAGAAATTAATGGATTTTAAAGGTAAAATGGCGCTTGTTACCGGTTCTTCCGGGGGTATCGGCAAGGCGGTAGCCGTCGCGCTGGCGAAGGAAGGTGCGGATGTAATACTGGCGTCCCGTAATGTACCCAACATGCAGTCCGTCGTAAAGGAAATTGAAGCCCTCGGCCGGAAAGCGGTCGCGATTCGGTGTGACGTTGCCGATGATAACAGCGTCGCTGCCATGAAGGAACCGGCCCTTAAAGCCTTCGGAGGTATAGATATACTCATAAATAACGCGGCTGTCGGCATTCATGGTCTGCCGGAATACGTCAGCCTGGACGACTGGAAATACATCATCAACACCAACCTGATGGGATATATACGTGTCTTAGAAGCATTCCTGCCGCATTTTATGGAACGCGGTAGCGGCTATATCGTCAACGTTTCCTCTATACAGGCGCTTGCCTACGGCTCCGACCCGCTGAATACCGCGTATATCACCACTAAAGCCGGTATCCTCGGGCTGACGGAATGTCTTTCCGCCTACCTGCGCCCTAAAGGCATCGTGGTTTCCTGCCTCATTCCGGGCGCAGTCAAAACAGGAATACATCAAAATTCCCATTTTGTCGGGACTGAAGAGCAGATAAAGAAAATGCAGGAGCAAGCTAAGGAAATCTGGAAACTCCCCATTTTCCTCTCTCCCGGGGAATGCGCGGAAGGCCTCCTGAAAGGGATGAAAAAGGAAGAATACCTTATCGTCGTCCCGGCTCAAATGATTGAAATGGTCAAGGCGCAGGGACGGGATATTGCCAGGCTCAATGCCTGGGCGGCCAATCCGCCTCCCCCGAGGATGCCCCCGCCGAGGCAATGATATAACGGCTTGTTTTACATCTGGACGGTTTATATAGAAAACAATGATATATCGGGAGGTATAATGGAAAAAGTCACGGACAACGTATATACCTTATTGAACACCAGGGGGTGCAACTCCAGCTTCGTGGTAACGGCGGAAGGCGCGGTGGTCATCGATACCCCCATGGTACCGGCTGACGCTAAAAAATGGCGCGAAGAAATACAGAAATTCGGCGAGATACGGTACGTCATTAACAACGAGCCCCACAACGACCACGTGGCCGGGGACTGCTGGATGGGGGGCATACTGGTCGCCCACGAACTCACCCGCGAGGCAATCAAGCACAACCGTCAGGAAGTACTTGAAGGCCAGATGCAATGGATGGCCCCCGATGCGCTGCCGCTGGATAAAGGCTTCCATTACCGCCTGCCGGATATTACGTTCTCGGAGGAAATAAAATTTCACCTGGGCAAGCATACGATTCACATTATTTCCGCGCCGGGGCATACGCCTTCCCAGACGGCCGTGTTCGTGCCGGAAGAAAGAGTAGCTTTCACCTCGGACAACGTCACCATGATGATGCCCATCATGATAGACGCGGTGCCTGAAGAATGGCTGAAATCACTGAAAAAACTAAAAGCGCTGGATATAGATAAAATTGTTCCCGGGCACGGCCCGGTATGTGATAAAAAGGCGCTGGACGTGACCTACGGCAACGTTGAATACATCACCGGCGAGCTTAAAAAAGCCATCGATAAAGGGTGGAGCCTGCAGGAAATACAGGAGAAGGTTACTTTTGCGGAGAGGTTCCCCCTGATGCCGGGCGACCCCATGAAAATGATGCGCCATGAAAGCATCGCCCATTTGTATGAAGTATTGAAAAAGTAACTATCTGCCCGCGCTTTTCGCGGCGATTACCAGGTAGTCTTCCTTACTGTCGCTGATAGTGATGTCTTCAAATCCGGCGTCGGACAGCATCCCGCGCGTATCTTCGTTTTCCGGAAACAGGTGGCTGCACACCTCCGGTATGCTTTTATGAACTTCATTTATCGCCTGCCGACTTGAGCTATGGCAGATATACAGCCTGCCGCCTTTTTTTAATAAACGGTAAATTTCCTTAAAAGCCTTCATTTTATTATTAAAGTGCGGGAAAACGGAATAACAAACGACGGCATCGAAGGAATCGTCTTCCAGGGAGTTATTTTCGATATCGGCGCATAAGTAATTGATATCGCCCTTAAAGCCCTTTTCCCTGGCTATCTTGAGCATCTCTTCGGCAAAGTCGAGGCAGACGAGCTTTCCCTTCCCGCCTATCTTTTTGAGGAGGAAAGGCACGAATACCCCAGTGCCGGTGCCTATGTCCAGTACGGAATCTCCGGGCTTAATATCGAGGCGTTCCGCTATCGTCTCTAACCTGGATATATCTTTTTCCGCTACCTCGTCATCCCAGGCAGCGGCTCTCGAATTAAAGAAGTCCCTGCTCAAGGCGTATTTTCTCCCAGAGGTTTCTTCTCCCAGCGTTTCACCTTCCGCTTAGGCGAAAAGACTACCGCGAGTAAAAATATCACCGATGAAGTCACCACGATGGTAGCGCCGCTGGGAATATTGAAAAAATAGGAAATCAGCAAACCTATCCAGCCTGATAAAACGCCGAACACCGCGGCAAGGATGAACATCTTTTTCATGCTGTAGGTAAGCTGGTATGCCGCCGCGGCCGGATTAAGAATCAGGCTGAAGATAAGCAGCCCGCCGATAGAACTGAACGAAGCGGTGATGGTGGCGCCCATCAGGAAAAGGATACTGTAAAGCATTATCGTGGCCGGTATGCCTACGGCCCGCGCCATGTCGCGTTGGAACACCGTGGCCTGAATCTCCTTGTAAAATACGAATATGATGCCTACCACCAGCACGGCTACTACCGCCAGAACCACGATGTCGCCGCGGGTGTTGGTAAGGATGCTCCCCCAGAGCAGCTCGAGGGCCGCGGACTTGGGGCCGGACATCAGCCCCATGAAGAGGAAGGCAAGACCGAGCATGAGAGAAAAAATGACCCCGACCGATGTCTCCGGATTAAGGTCGCCGCGGTCGGCAAGCGGGCCGACTACCGCAGCGGCGCCGAGACTAAAGATGAAAGCCCCTATTAGTGGATTGAAGCCCAGCCATAGTCCCAGGAGCGCCCCGGCGAAAGCGGCATGGGACATACAGACCCCGATAAACGGCATGTGCAGCAGGACTACGAAAACGCCGATAACGGAGCAGGCGATGCCCCCGAGAAAGGCGGAGAGAATGGCGTTCTGCATGAACGGGTAAGTAAAAATGGATAAATCCATAAATGCAAACCTTATGGCATCAAACTAGCGCAGCTTCACTGCGCCTTTTTTCCACCACGGAAACGGGCAAATCATAAAGCTGTGAGAGTATTTCATCGGTCAGCAAACCCCTGGGCGGGCCCTCGTTCCAGATAAGTCCGTCTTTCATCAGCACCACCCGGTCGCAGGCAATGGGAAGAGCGCTTAAGTCATGGGTCACAAACAGGGTGGTCAGGTTCCTCAAGTCATGTATGCGCTTGACCAGTTCCATGATGTCGGTTTTCGCTTTCCAGTCCAGCGAAGCCGTAGGCTCGTCGAGCAGGAAAATTTCGGGCTCCTGCGCCAGGCAGCGGGCGATGGCGACTCGCTGCTGCTCTCCGCCGGACAGGTGCCCGATGGGACGCTTCGCCAGATGGGTCATGCCTACCAGCTCCAGGGCTTTATCCACGATTTCCCAGTCTGTTTTCCCCGGCCTCCTGAACAGGCCGAGTCGGCCGTAGCGGCCTATCATCGCTACCTCGCGGACAATCATCGGCATACGGGGGTCGATGGTCTCCACCTGTGCTACGTAGCCGACCTTTTTCCGCAGCGAGTGGCCGTTGCCGGAAGTCAGATTCTGGCCGAGCACGACCACCCGGCCGTGGAGCAGTTTGCCCATCCCGTTAACGATAGTAAGCAACGTGGTCTTGCCGGCACCGTTAGGACCGACGACCCCGATAAATTCGCCGTGTTTTACCTTGAGAGATACGCCTCTTAAAGCGATATCCTCGCGGAAAGAGACCACGGCGTTATCGATGTCGATAGAGTAGCCGTTCTTGTTAATTACTTCTGACATAACCGCCCGCTAATCGTTGAATGCGTCTAGAATCAAATCGATATTAAAATCGATAGCCTGCTCCCATGTATCGGTGTTCTCATAGCCGCCGGGGAAATTTGAAAGTACGATATGCGCTACCCCGAGTTCTTCTGCCAGGGACTTGCCCGATTCTCCGCCCGTCTGCATGTTGTCGATGACCAGGGTAACGTCGCCTTCTCTACCCGTGTCCACCAGGTCTTTAATTACCTGTGGTGTGAATGTCTCCGGTCTGCCGTAGGTGGCGATTATATTAAGACCTGTCCATGCTACGAAACCTGTCTGCTGCTCATCGCACAGGACATTGATTGCTGATAAATCCACCTGGCTTAGCCTTGAATTTATCTCCGATTCTTTAGCCGTTACTTCGGCTTTATATTCATCAGCGGCATTTTGATAGAAAGCGCTGTTATCGGGGTCAATTTGTATAAGGGTAGCGGCGATTTTATCGGCGGCTTCACGCTGGACCGGAGGCGTCATCCAGTTGCCCGGCACTTCAATCATGACCTTTACAAGCTCTTCGTTATTAGCCGAGGCAATCAATTCATCGGAGAACTTCTCTCCCTGCCAGTTATGGATGAGGAAAAGCTGTGCGTTAGACAGAAGCTGGACGTCACCCGGTTTGATATCGAAATGACCGGGACATTGCGCCGGAGGAATCACATTGGTCACGCTAACCATATCGCCCCCGATGCGTTCGACTATCTGGGCAAGCAGGGATGTGCTGGTAACCACTTTAAGTTTTGCTGAATCTACCGCAGCGCATCCGCTGAAAAAAGCACCCGCTCCCAGACTTAAAACCAGAATAACAGCGAAAATTATACCTAGATTCTTCAAATTCTGTTTTTCCTTTCAGCTTTTGCTTATTATTTGCTTTGTTCCAAAATACTCCTGGAGTAATTTTCACATCATGGTTATTGCAACAAATTGCAGTAACAATGAAAAATTTTTTATTTATTTTTATTTTTACATTTCTCGCAGAGTCCGCTCATAACGATATGCTTGAAATCAACATTAAAGCCGTATTTCTCCGCCAGCGATTTTTCAAGGTTCGTGAAAAAATCTTCATCGCACTCGATAGTCTTGCCGCAGCTGCTGCAGACAAGGTGATGATGGTGGTGCCTTTCATCGACATGGTGATATACAGAACGTTCTCCGACTTCACTCTTGAAGACGCAGCCGTATTTCTCCAGCAGCTCGAGAGTGCGGTAGATGGTAGATTTATGCACCTCCGGCATCCTTGCCTGGACATGGGTAATAATTTCTTCGGCAGTCAGGTTAGTATCAATATCGTGAATGGCATCCACGATAAGCCTGCGCTGCGGGGTAAGTTTTAGTCCCTTTTCTTTTAACGTCTTAATGCAACTCATCGGTATTGCACCTGGTCGCAATTATACTTTATATGGGTGAATTTTGTCAAACTGTTGTATGAAGGATAGACGTTTGTTACTTGTTTCTTGTATCTTGGTTATTGGGGATGTAGAGCAGGGTGGGGTATCACGGGTAATCTATATGCTTCTACTCAATCATTCTTTCTATAGTTTCGGCGGCCAGTGCTATAGGTTCCATTCCCGGGTCCGGAGACAATTCCGGCTGTCCGGCACATCTAAGTGTTGCCAGTTCCAGTGCTGTCCAGCGGGCTCTTATGGCTACGGCCAGTACATCGATATGCTTTACCGGGCACTCACTATCGCTGACGATCTGGCCACCTATGATTCTCTTATCTTTCTTATCGAATATCAGTTTAACCGTATAGGGTTTTCTTCCCCTCATCATGGAGTGTTTGCTTGCTGAAGATTGTATGGTACTTACTACATCGTAGCCTTCTTTTCGTGCCTCCGATTCCGTTATACCCGTCCCGGCAATTGATTTGTCAAAAAATTTAGTGGCGAAACTGTTAACAAGTGGCGGGTATTCTATGCCGTAGCCGAGGATATTTTTAGCAATTATCCTTCCGCCAATTACGGCATTAGGCCGCAGTTGGCCTCTTATCGGCTTGCCGGTGATATAGCTCGGATACTCAATAAGGTCGCCCGCGGAGTAAATATCGGGGTCGGAAGTCTGGAGATACCTGTTGACTTTCAGCCCCAGTTTACCCATTTCAAGACCGGATTTTTGAGCCAGTTCACTTCGCGGCTGGGCCCCGGCACAGATAATGACCATATCTGCTTTGATTTCCTCACCTGAAGCCAGTAACACACCATCGACCTTACCATTCCCATTTATTGTTTTAACCTGTTCACTCAAACGCAGGTCTAGACCCTGCTCTTTCATATAGCTCTCCACGCCTTCACTCATATCAGGGTCCAATGCGCTCGGCAGTATATGTTCAAGCATTTCAACCAGTGTGACTTTTATGCCGTGCTGGGCAGCCAGATAGGCGATCTCTATACTGATAGCGCCGCCGCCTATAAGAACGGCACTCTTTACCCGGTGAGTGTTTAGCCAGTGGAGGATGTTGATGGCGCTGCCGCTGGTGCGGAGCGTGAAAACACCCGGCAGGTCGGTACCGGAAATAGGCGGCACTATGGACTTGGCTCCGGTGGCCAAAACCAGCTTGTCATATGAATAGTCCTTGCCATCGGCGGTAGTTACTTTCTTCCGCTCTCTATTGATATTTTCAGCCCTTACGTTAACCAGATTTATTCCCGGCTTTGTAAAGATACTATCGTCTTTATAAGAAGGGTCAGCCAGCACGTGCCCGAAACAGATATACGGCGTGGCGCATCTGGTCAGAAGTCCCTGCTCCTCCTCTTCTCTAATAATAGTCACATCTAAAGAGGGTTCGAGATTTTTTAACATGCGCGCCGCTAAGGCGCCCGCGCCTGAACACCCTATGACTACGACTTTCCCGACTTTATTCATGATTCCACCTCAAATTAGTCTGCATTTTAAATTTATATACTGTCGTACCACTTTTCTTTGAAAGTCCTTAGATATTCTTCGTCCGGGTATGTACGGGATACATCCTCCTGCTTGAAGCTATATTTATATCCGTCGCAGTATTCTATGATAAGTTTGTAGGCTCGGTTTAACCGTTTCATAGTTTCGCTTTCGGCATTGTCAGATCCTCCATGCTTATCGGGGTGGTGGCGATGGGCCAGTTTCCTGTAAGCCTTTTTTATTTCCTTAAGAGTCGCTGTCTCACCAAGCCCCAGCAATTTTCGTGCTTCTTCTATCTCATTAAAGTTAGCCATAACTGTTTACTTAAACTCCTCATTTGATAATATCCCTGCGGCCGTTATCCTGTAGATGATTCACGTCCATTAGCTTCTTATGATTCTTCTATGCGGATGTACCATTATTTATCATCGGTTGCGGAACTCTTCAGGATGCCGTCTACCATCATCCGGATCATATGCTCCGGGACTGCGCCGAGGATTTGGTCAACCTGCTTACCGTTTACAAAGAACATCTGCATCGGTATGCTCATAATCTGGTATTTTCTGGCGGTGTCCTGGTTCTCATCCACATTTATTTTGCAGAACTTGAATTTACCGTCATACTCCTCGGAGAGCTTATCATATATCGGGGAAACCATCAGGCACGGACCGCACCATGGCGCCCAAAAATCGACCTCTGTAGGTATATCTGACTTCAGGACTTCTTCCTCAAAATTACGGTCCGTAACTTCCACTACTTTGCTCATACTGCCTCCTTCTAGATTAGTCAGTTAAAATAGGAAGGTACTATACCTTCTCCCTTAGTCTCTCAATTTTGGAGATAAGGTCTTCCACTTTATCCTTCAGTCCGGTAACGTTAGCCTGTAATTCATGCTTAGATACCGGAGCGACTTCTATAATAACCCCCTGGGGACAGGCCTCAACGCAGCGGCGGCATTGGTTACACCTTTCCTGGTTTATATGAGCAGTATTAGAAATAAGCGTAATGGCCTGCTGCGGGCAGCTCTCGATACAGAGCCCGCAACCGCGACACAGGTCTCTTCTTACTATCAGCATTTTATAACCTCTCCGAAGTGGGGTTTTTTTTCCTCCGCTTGACCCCGACGAGGATAGTGAATCCGGCTTCTGGGTAGTAGCCGTCTTTCGGTTCTTCAACAACAGCTACATCCCCGGGCTTTTGCATAAGCGTTGAAATCATAACTTCTCCCACAAAACCCGCCTTGAACATAAGTCTTACTATCTCACGGCAGCTATAAAATTTTGCGTATTTGTAAAAGCGGTGTCCTTCATCTTTCTTTTGCTGGTACAGCTTGCCCCAGGGGCTTTCCTTCAGGACGAGTCCGAGCACCAGCTTGCCGCCCGGCATCAGGATACGGTTAGCTTCCTTCAGGGCCTCAAGCGGTGAATCCAGAAAACACAGTGTAACAATAAGAAATACCGTTCCATACGATTCATCATTGAAGGTCAGCTCTTCTCCCCGGCCGATAGATGCATTTATTCCCCGGCTCCTGGCAATTTTTATCAGTTCATTGGAGGGGTCGATGCCGGTATCAATGCCGAGAGCTTGCGCGAAACGCCCGCTGCCGACACCTATTTCCAGCCACGGCTTCGGCAGATAAGGTAATATCTTCTGGAATGCCTGTACTTCATTGGCGAAGATAAGACTCCCTTCTCCATCGTACCAGGCATCATATTCCTTAGCCAGGTCATCGAAGGGAGAACCGAGGCTTTTAGCTTGCTTTCTTCCTGCTATCTGCCGTGCGGCTTGATAGTTGGTTGATGGTGTCCTCTTTCTCTTATGAGGATTTTTCGGCTTCATGTTGCTCATCTAATAATATCCTGGAAGCGGTAAAATCCACTTCGATTAATTTACCTGCTATGACCTTTTCCTCACCCATCAGGGTCTCCAGTTCCACCCGGCCGTCACGCAGCCGCATATGCGCTATGTCCTCAAGCGCTGATTTATTGTTCCAATTGTTAAAATAAGCCTTAGCCAGACACACTTTAATCCTCCATTCTCTTTATAAAAGTGGCTAAATCAGGACAGAGTTGGCATACCTGCCTTCGAAATTATGCTGTTCATGACTTCTTTAATCTCTCTTACGGCTGCACCTTTCGCTGGGATTCCACCGCCTAGGCTCGAACTGAAGATATCGGCGTCATAGTAGATGCACCCGACTACTACGATTTTACGCTTCTCCAATTCCGCCTTTAGTCTGGTGTTTATCTCCTCCGACGGCACCTTATTCATTATAGCCCAAATATTCTTTATGCCGATTCCTGAAGCCAGGTCATGTATCTTCTGACCGACGTTTACAGATTCCAGAGGGGGCTCGATAACGATAAGTATGCTGTCGATACTGGTATCTACACCCCGGCCGAAATGTTCAACTCCGGCCTCCATGTCCACGATGGCCAACTCGGTTTCCTCTAAATCGAGTTTTTTCAGGAACTCTCGGCTTAATACCCCCATTGGACAGGCACACCCCTCCAAAGACTGAAGTATCTTACCTATGCTGACCAGCATAAGGCTGTCTTTCCTTAGCAAATATTCCGCGGGGATTTGCGCCGTCTTGATACTGGTTTCTTTAAGAACGTTGGGCTGGCGCATCTTTTGTTGCAGCCCCTTTTTACCGCCGACAAGCTCCATGAGAGGCACCGGTGGATGGTCAAAGCCCAGCATGCGGAAAAGTCCCGTGTTTGATTCATCGGAATCCACCACCAGTACATGATAGCCCCTGGCGCGTGCTTCATTCGCCAGCAGGGCGACTACGGTGCTTTTGCCACTGCCTCCTTTGCCACAGACCGAAATTTTCATCTTTTACCTGCTTTCCTTGCTTACATTGTTACTATATCGATTGCTTTCAGGGAACAGGCGCGGACACAATCACCGCAGCCGCGGCAGAGGAACGGGTCTGTCATCGGTATCTCATAGGGTGCTTCTTGCTTAAGCAGTTTATGAGAGCATGCCAGAGCCGCCGCACAAACTCCGCTGTCACACTTCTCCGGATGACATTTTTTATAATCTACCAGAGCCATCTTGCTTGGCATAATATCGCCTTCTTAATCTCTTTCACTTTCAGTGTCTTCAGATTTGCGTGCCTTCTCCAGTTCGTCTTCCAGCTCCTCCAATTGCTGCCACATCGATGGCGGCACCGAATGGGCCGGCCAGCGTGCCTTAAGGTCGGCTATTTTCTCTTCAATCTCTCTTACTCTGTCATTGTTCACCCTATAACTCTCCGGTTCTTATACCGGGGTTTCACCCGGATGCAATGCGGGGATTTTTATTTTTTATACGTGCCGTATTCTTTGGCAGCTTCCATTACAGCGCGCAGGTTATCCGGGTTTCCCCTGTCCATGGTTGCCCCGCCGGTCAGTATGTATCCGCCTCCCGGTGCACATGACTCGATAAGCTTCCGGCAATGCTCTTTTACATCTTCCGGCGTCCCGGTGCAAAGTGCCGTAACGGGGATATTGCCGGCGATACAGGCGGTATTGCCGAGGACTTTTTTAGCCTTAGCCATGTCCATATGTTCGAACCACCATATCATCGAGCCACGCGGCATATCTTTGATTATCTCGAGGCGCGGTTCGTAGTTCCCTTCGGCGAAGGGCATCGGGACCAGGCCCTCGTTGATGAGCCCCAGGAGTATCTTTTTGAAAGTGGGCCAGTAGAAAGTCTCGAACTGCTTGTTGGACATGAACCCGCCTGTGCCTTTATGCAGAGGCATCACGATAATCGGGCACCCCGAGGCGTTTGACGAGGCCACGGCCTCGTCGATGGCTATAGGCACCAGCTTCTCCATCGCTTCTTTTAGCTTTTCCGGCCGCTGGAACATATCCATCATTATCCCGTTAGTCCCCCGCAGCATATCGCCTATCATGTCGAAAGGCGCCCCTGACATGCCGCCCCAAAATGAAGGCAGTCCCGCCTCAAGCGATTGCCTGTTGACATCGTTGACTGTTTCATACCATTTCATGGTTTCAATACCCGCCTCAACCAGTGCCTTTAGTGAGGCCTGGACCTCCGGGTCGGCATAGGCCCCAACATAAAAAACCGGTATCCCGATAAACGCTGTCAACTGTGGAAGTTTTTCAAAAGCCTTAAAAGCGCCGGCAGAGCGCGGAAGGAATTTCCTTAGCCAGAAATCGGAAGGGTCTTTAATAAGCGCATCGTACTCATCGGCCTTCATATACTCTTTTTCCACGAACTGGTAAGTCTCGATGTCGTCAGCCAGCCCGTGGCCCGGCCACTTTTCCAGTTTATAATCGATAATTTCAAGGACTCTGCCGGGGAAGACCAGTCCCGGTCCGATAAACGTGTCCATGTCCGGTCCGAATTCATGAAGGAACTTTATCCACGCGCGACGCAGTGTGTCATAATCGTACATGGCTGTCTTCAGGTTGCTGCCGGCCAGATAAGCCGGGATATTTCCCGCCGGCAGGATAACCGGCACGCGGTCGTCTGGCTCCTCCAGCTTGATTG
>JAFGOC010000002.1 GCA_016926705.1 Dehalococcoidales bacterium
CCGAGACCTTAAAACAGGGCAACGAAGCCATAGGCAGTCGTGTTAGAGCCAAGGTAGTCAAGAATAAAGTAGCCCCGCCGTTCCGCACCGCCGAGTTCGACATCATGTTCGACCACGGCATCAGTCAGCAGGGCAATATCCTCGATGTTGGTATCGAGATGGGCATAGTTACTAAAGCCGGCGCCTTTTTCTCTTACGGTGACACCCGCCTCGGGCAGGGGAGGGAGAGTGCCAAGGGGTATCTCAGAGAAAACCCTGACCTTGCCAAGGAAATCGAAGAGAAAATAAGAGCTTCAGCCGGCACTGTCCATCTGGTAGCATCAGCAGCAGAAGAATAAAACCGACCGACAGTGTAATTTAATCGGAATACAGTTTAGGAAGGCTGGAGCCATGGCTTCAGCCTTTTGTGTTTTATTCGGGATAAAACTGAATGAGTACAATAACCGGAATAAAAAAAGTGAAGGGCCGCGAGAAGCGGGTGAAGGTTTACCTGGACGGGAAACCGGCCCTCGGACTGCTCGCCGAGACTGCCTTGCAGGAAGGCCTCAGGGTCGGGCAGGAAATAACCGAAAGCAATCTGGACGGACTGGAAAACCGGGACCTTTACCAGCGATGTCTGAACGCCGCAATACGCTTCCTCGGCTACCGTCCGCGCAGCGAGACGGAGGTAAGGCAGCGCCTGCAAAAGCACGGCTTCGACGGGGAGTGCCTGGAAAAAACCCTCGTCAGGCTCAAGGAGCAGGGACTGGTGGACGATATCACCTTTGCCCGTTTCTGGATAGACAACAGAGAGGCATTCAGCCCGCGCAGTAAGCGACTGACCAAAATGGAGTTAAGGCGCAAAGGACTTAGCAGCGACGTCATCGAGCAGGTAATCGGTGAAGTCGATGAAAGGGACAGCGCCTACCGAGCGGCCTTGAAAAAAGCGCCCCGCCTGGCAAATTGCGAATATCAGGACTTCCGCCGTCGCCTGGGTGACTATCTGGGGCGGCGGGGCTTTAATTACGGAATTATAAAAGAAATAACAGAAAGGATATGGAAAGAGCAAAAAACACAAAATAGTCAATAAATAAAAAAACATCTTCAGAAAGGAGAGATGAAGTGGATGCAGTCTTAACATATTTAGCCATTATTTTTGCCTTCATCATCGGCTTAATCGTAGGCGTAGTAGGACTTTTCCTTTTTCGGCGTGTCCTCTTTAACCGTCAGGTACGTATTGCCGAGAGAAAAGCCGTGAAAATGGTCTCGGAAGCCAGGAATGAAGCCAAAAATATCCTGCAGGACGCCCAGAATGAGGTCAAGCGCGCTAAAACAGCCGCCGATAACGACATCCGCGAACGGCGTACCGAAGTACAAAAACAGGAAAGCAGATTAAACCAGAAATCGGAGGCACTTGACCGCAAAACGGAAAATGTCGAGCAGCGCGAGCGCAGCCTGATTAACCGGGAAAAAGAAATCGAAGAAACACGCAGTGAGATAACCGAACTTAAAGAGAAGGAAACCAAGCAGCTGGAGCTTATTTCCAAGATGTCCAGCGATGAAGCCAAGCAAATACTGCTCGACGCCATGGAAGTCGAGATGGAGTCCGAATCATCAAGGCGTCTGCACCAGTGGGAAAACAAGCTCAAGGAAGAGGCCGCCGAGAAGGCCCAGGAAATACTATCTGTCGCCATACAGCGCAGTGCCTCGGAAATCGTGGCGGAGACAACCGTATCCACAGTATCGCTGCCTAACGACGAGATGAAAGGCAGGCTCATCGGCAGGGAGGGACGCAACATCAGGGCGCTGGAACAGGCCACCGGTGTCGACCTTATCATTGACGACACACCGGAAGCGGTCACCATATCCAGCTTCGACCCCGTCCGCCGCGAGATAGCCAGAGTCGCCCTGAACCGTCTCATCCAGGACGGCCGCATCCATCCGGCGCGTATCGAGGAGATGGCGGCTAAAGCCAAGAGTGACATCGAAGAGGAAATCAAGAAGGCTGGCGAGCAGGCGGCTCTGGAATTGGGCGTCCAGCTACACCCCGAGCTTATCAAGCTGCTGGGGAGGCTCAAGTACCGCACCAGCTACGGCCAGAACGCCCTGGAGCACAGCATCGAGGTTGCTTACCTGGCCGGGATGATTGCCTCCGAGCTGGGGGCCAACGTCAACACCGCCAAGAAGGCAGGGCTCCTGCATGACATCGGCAAGGCCGTCGACCGCGAGGTGGAAGGCACGCACGCCGCTATCGGCGCCGACCTCGTCAGGCAGTGGGAAAAATCGCCGGAGGTCCTGAAAGGCGTCGCCGAGCACCATCTCGAGACCAGCGACACCAGCATCTGGGGTTATATCACCTCCGCCGCCGATGCCATCAGCAGCGCCAGGCCCGGCGCCCGCCGCGAATCTTTGGAAAGCTATCTCAAGCGTCTCAAGGCGCTGGAAGACATCGCCGACAGCTTCAAGGGCGTGGAAAAGTCTTACGCCATCCAGGCCGGCCGCGAGGTGCGTATCCTGGTCAAACCGGAGTCCATCGACGACCTGGGAGCCATGCGACTGGCGCGTGATATCGTGAAAAAGATAGAGGAAACTCTGGACTACCCGGGCCAGATTAAGGTCACCGTGCTCCGGGAGACCAGGGCGGTGGACTACGCTAAATAAGGGGGAACCCAGACCTAACCCCCTTTAGTTCCCCCTCTCCGTGCACGGAGAGGGGGTTAGGAGGAGAGGTAATAGTAATTTCTGGCCTGCGCCAGAATGACAGCTTTTAAAGATGAATATTTTAGCAATCGGAGACATCGTAGGCCGGCCGGGCAGGCAGGTCATCAGCAAATACGTGCGTGCTTTGCGTCGACAGCACAAGATAAAGCTCGTCATAGGCAATGGGGAGAACGCTGCCGGGGGCTTCGGGCTGACGCTAGATACCACTCACGAGTTGCTGGGCGACGGCGTCGATGTGCTTACCTCCGGCAACCATATCTTCGCCCAGAAGGAGATTATCCCCTGCCTGGACAGCGATATGCCCATCCTGCGGCCGCTCAACTACCCCGAGGAGGTTCCGGGGCGGGGCTACCTGGTATCCGGCAAGGTTCTGATAGTAAATTTGATGGGCAGGGTATTCATGAACAACCTGGATTGCCCCTTCCGGGCGATGGACAGGCTGCTGGACGAGCTGGGTAAGCAACACAAAGTTATCATCGTGGACTTTCACGCCGAGGCGACCTCGGAGAAGGTAGCCATGGGGCGCTATTTGGACGGACGGGTCAGTGCCGTCCTCGGCACGCATACGCACGTGGGGACAATCGATACGCAGATACTGCCGGGCGGCACCGCTTATGTCACCGATATCGGCATGACGGGACCAACGGACTCCATTATCGGCGACGACGTCGACGCGGTAATACAGCGTTTTCTCACGCAAATGCCCCACCGCCTCACCGTGGGCAAAGGGAGGCCGGTGCTTAACGCCGTCCTCGTCGAAGTGGATGAAACCAGCGGCAAAGCCAGATCCATCGAGCGTATCCAGAAGGAGATGGCAGAGCCGTGAGCCTGGTGGACCTCCATATCCACACTACCGCGTCCGACGGCAAGTACAGTCCGGCCGCTATCGTTAAGAAGGCGGCGGAAATCGGCCTTAAGTATTTTTCCATTACCGACCATGACTCTATCGACGGTATCATTCCGGCTATCAATGCAGCCGAATCATACCCTGGATTGACTTTGATACCCGGCGTGGAAATCAGCACCGACCTCGCCGACGGCGAAGCCCATATCCTGGGCTATTTCATCGATTATGCCAGCCCCGATTTCCAAAAAGAGCTGGAGAAATTCCGCGATTCACGGCTGGGCCGGGGACAGCGCATGGTGGCCAGGCTCAACGACCTGGGCGTAAAAATCGACTGGTCGCGGGTGCAGGCAATCGCCGGCGACGGGGCCATCGGGCGGCCTCACGTGGCGCAGGCGATGCTGGAAAAGGGCTATGTGAAGACCTTCGAGGAGGCTTTCGATAAGTACATTGGACACGGCGGGCCCGCCTACGTGGAGCGCGAGAAAATGACGCCGCAGGAGGCAGTGGCGCTGATATTAAGCGCCAGAGGCATCCCCGTGCTGGCGCACCCCTTCACCGTTAAGGACCCGGAGTCGATGGTAGTCACCCTTAAATCGGCGGGGCTTATCGGCATAGAGGCTTACTACAAGGACAATACCCCCGAGCAGACGGCCGCCACGCTGGAACTGGCGGAGAAATAC
>JAFGOC010000037.1 GCA_016926705.1 Dehalococcoidales bacterium
ATGAAAAGCCGGGTAAAGCACCCCCGCCGCCACCGGTATCAGCAGCACATTATAGGCGAAAGCCCAGAAAAGGTTCTGCCTGATGGTACGCATCGTGCTGCGGCTTAAAGAAATAGCTGCCGTGATGCCACTAAGATCGCCGCGGATAAGCGTAATGTCTCCTGTTTCCATGGCGACATCCGTGCCGGTACCGATAGCGATGCCGACATCCGCCTGGGCCAGAGCCGGCGCGTCGTTGATGCCGTCGCCGACCATCGCCACCACCCTACCCTCTTGCTGGAGCTTCTTCACCTCTTCTGACTTGTGCTCCGGCAGCACCTCCGCCAGCACGCGCTCGATACCCGCCTGCCTGGCGATAGCCTCGGCGGCGCGTTTATTATCACCCGTTACCATGGCTACCTCGATGCCCTGGCGCTTAATTTCCGCCACCACCGCCGCCGCATCCGATTTAAGTGTATCCGCCAGCCCGATAATCCCGACTGCTTTACCCTCCGACCCTAAAAATATCACGGTCTTACCTTCATTCCAGAGTACGCTGGCTTTTTCTTCCAGCACATCGACCGCAGTTTTATTATCCTTCATCAATTTCAGACTGCCCAGCAGGTATTTTTTACCCTCCAGGCGTGCACTGGCCCCGTGCCCGGGAATAGCTTTGAAATCAGTGATTTTTGCCAGAGACAATCCCTTTTCTTCGGCGGCTTTTACCACCGCTTCGGCCAGCGGATGTTCCGAGTCATGCTCCACGGAAGCCGCCAGGCGTAATACTTCCTTCTCCGAATAGGAATCACCCGCGATTATATCGGTGACGCGCGGCCTGCCCTCGGTAAGCGTGCCGGTCTTGTCCAGCAGCACCGTGTTTATCTTATAAAACCGCTCCAGCGCGCCGGCGCTGCGGATGAGGATGCCGTACTCCGCCCCCTTGCCCGTGCCCACCATGATCGCCGTCGGCGTCGCCAGGCCTAGGGCACAGGGACAGGCGATTATCAGCACCGCGATGAAGTTCAGGAAAGCGAAAGTAAGTGAGGGAGATGGACCCAGAAAATACCAGATAATAAAAGTAACAACAGCGATGCCGATAACCACCGGCACGAAGTAGCTGGCGATAACATCGGCAAGGCGCTGGATAGGAGCCTTGCTGCCCTGGGCTTCCTCCACCAGTCGGACGATGCGCGCCAAAGCCGTATCCTTGCCTACGCGGGTAGCCTCGAATTGAAAGCTGCCGGTCTTGTTGATGGTCGCCCCGATGACCTCGTCCCCTTCTTTTTTCTCCACCGGCAGGCTTTCGCCGGTGACCATCGATTCGTCAATCGCCGGATTGCCCTTCTTTACAACACCGTCGACGGGAATACGCTCCCCGGGACGCACCAGCACCAGGTCGCCAACCTGCACCTCTTCGACAGGTATTTCCTGTTCTTTGCCGTCGCGTATGACTAGAGCATTCTTCGGCTGCAGTCCGATGAGTTTCTTAATCGCCGCCGAGGTTTGACCTTTAGCCCTGGCTTCCAGGAAACGCCCCAGTAAAATAAAGGCGATAATCATCGCTGAAGTATCGAAATACAGATTAGGGGCAGCACCACCGACGGTCAGTAATGAGGGGAACAGTACCGCCATCACGCTGTAAAAATATGCCGCTGAGGTGCCCACGGCTATCAGGGTATTCATGTCGGCGGTGCGGTGCTTAAGCGCCCCCCAAGCCCCCTTATAAAAACGCAGTCCCGCCCAGAACTGCACCGGCGTCGCCAGCGCCCACACTATATACTCCATTCCGGTAAAATGAGGCGAAAACATGATAGCCATGATGATAACACCCAGACCGGCCGCCAGGATGAGGTTGTTCCTCACCCTCTTTATCTCGCGGTCGGTGGCAGCGGTCACGTCTTCCGTTGATTCCGCCTCTTTGCCCAGTTCGTAGCCGGCGTCCCTGACCGCCCGCTGCATTTCCGATACGTCCGTTCCCTCAAGGTATTCAACGGTGGCTTTTTCCGACGCCAGATTCACGCTCGCGGACACCACCCCGGGTACGCTTTTCAGGGCTTCTTCAACGCGGGCCACGCAAGAGGCGCAGGTCATACCCTGCACCGGGAAAATAGACTTCTGAGTGGCCACGCCGTAGCCCGTCTGGACAATAGTATCCACCAGAGTGGATATGTTCACCTTTTCCGGGTCGTATTCCAGCGAAGCACTCTCCGAAGCAAAGCTAACGCTGGCGTTCTCCACACCATCGATTTCCTGCAAGGCTTTCTCCACGGTAGCCGCGCAGGTGGTTCAGGTCATGCCGGTGACATGCAGCTGGCGTTTTTGTAGTTCTTTGGTTGTTACAGCCATGGCTATTTATTCCAATAATAATTATCAAGCCAGTTTTATATATCCTATCATAACTTTTTAAGCGGTATCTGTATGTGACCAACATCACCTGTACACCGGCAAATTTATTATTTCTTCATTTAATTCTTAATCATGTTTTAATATTTACCTGTTATCTTTACTATAACAAGCCAGGAAAGGGGGTGATTCTTTATGTGGCAAAATAAGAAATTGATTATTATTGAAGTACTGGTAGTTGTGTTGCTGGTAGCGACGCTAGGAATAGTCGCCGTGGCACGGGCGGACGATGAAAACACGGAGCAGAACCAGACCTGCACATCCAGCCTGATGGAAAAGGTAGCGGAAATCTACGAGGCGAACACAGGCACCGCTATCGACGCGGAGGCACTGGAAAACGCCTTCCTACAGGCGCGTGAGCAAATCAGGACGCAAAACCGTTACCAATTCCTTGATAAGCTTGTAGAAATGGGCAAGATTACCCAGGAACAGGCCGACGAGTTTGAGGCATGGCTGGAAGCCAAACCGAATATTTTTACGGACGAATTTCAGCAATGGATGCAATCACGGCCGGATATCATGGGCATGTTTGGGAATAACGGCAACGGAGGCGGCATGATGTCTTCAGGCAACAGGCATCAGGGGCAAATCGGCATCGGTAAGGGGTTAGGTCTCCGTCTTCAGCTTCACGACTGCTGGTCTGACTAATATAAAGAATCGTACCACTTTTAATACACGGCACAGGAGTGGGGGGAATACCCCTGCTCCTGTTTTATTAACATTTTCTTAACATTTATGTTATAACATAATACGTAAGTCTAGAATAGCAGGATTTTTTAGATGTCTGGTAAAAGAGTGCTGGTTGTCGATGACGATGTCAAGACCGTAGAGCTGGTGAAACTCTACCTCACCCGCGACGGCTACCGCGTGCTTACCGCTTATGACGGTAACGACGCCCTGCGAATGGCGCGGGAAATCCACCCCGACCTGATAGTGCTCGACCTGATGCTGCCGGGCATGAACGGACTGGACGTGTGCCGGACGCTGCGCCAGGAATCGGATGTCCCCATTATCATGCTTACCGCCATGACCACCGACGACGACCGGCTTACCGGACTTAATCTCGGCGCGGACGATTATGTTACCAAGCCTTTCAGTCCCAGGGAGCTGGCCGCCAGGGTGAGGGCGGTACTGCGCCGCCTCCCCGGAGAACGCGGCCCGGACAAAATCGACTACGGCAAGTTATCGGTCAATTTCCTAAAGCACGAAGCCTATCTGGACGGCAAGCCTCTGAACCTCACCCCCATCGAGTTCAAAATACTGGGCGCGCTGATTAAAGAGCCCGGCCGCGTGTTCAGTCGGGCGCAGATTATCGAAAAAGCCCTCGGGCATGATTTCGACAGCTTCGACCGCACCATTGACGTCCATATCCTCAAGCTGCGCCGCAAACTGGAACCCGACCCTCGCCACCCCATTTACATCAAGACCATCTATGGAGCCGGCTATAAGCTCCTGGAGAACGACGGTGATACATAACCTCAATTTCCGTCTCCTCGCTGCTTTCACTCTCGTCATCATCATCACCATCGGCGCGGCGTTCTTTTTAACCTACCAGAATACCCGCAACGAAATTACCCAGATGGGAGAGCGCCTGGAACTCAACCAGGAACGTAATATGCAACTGGAACTGTCCCGCTATTTCCAGATCGTACGCAACTGGGACAGCATTCAGCCCTTCATCGAACAGTGGGGGCAATTATATCAGCGGCGGATTATCCTCACTGACAACAAAAACGTCATCGTGGCGGACTCCGACGGCAAGCTCCTGGGAAGCGCTTATGATGAAAATCTGGTCGATAAGGAGATGGCGCAAATCCCGATATCGGGGACCGGCCAGACTCTCGAAATCATTATCCCCCATAAGCAGGGAAACCCCTGGATAGCATCGATAGCCTCCGACACTATCGGCACCCTTTATGTCGTCCACGGCGATTTCCCCAATATCAACAGCACCGCGCTTCAAATCACCTACGATGGTATCGGCAGCTATTTTATCTGGGGAGGCCTGGTAGCCATCGGCATCGCCGTACTGCTGACTTTCTTCCTCTCCCGGCGTATCCTGGCGCCGGTTAAAGCCCTGATAAATGCTACCAGGCAGTTCGGGCGTGGCAATCTTTCTCACCGCGTGGATTATAGAGACAGGGGCGAGCTCGGCGAGCTGGCAGGTTCATTCAACTCTATGGCCGGCAACCTTGAGCGCATCGAACGGTTAAGACGCAACATGGTGGCCGATGTGGCCCACGAGTTAAGAACGCCGCTATCCAATCTCAAGGGCTATCTGGAGGCAATTAACGATGGTGTCATCAAGCCGGATAAAAAGACTATCCGTTCTCTTAACGAAGAAGCAGCTTCATTGTCCCGCCTGGTCGCCGACCTCCAGGAATTAAGTCTGGTAGATGCCGGTGAACTCAAGATGACATTTCAATCGGAAGATATTGACAATCTGATTCAAGAAACGGTAGCTGCATCGCAGAGCAAGGCGGCCGCTAAAGGTCTCAAGCTGTCTGCCGACCTGCCGGATAAACTACCGGCGCTTAATATCGATGGTCACCGCATCAAGCAGGTATTTTATAATCTACTGGACAACGCCATCGCTCATACCGGCAAAGGCGGAACGGTAACAGTGAAAGCCATCGAGAAGAACGACATGATATCCGTCAGCGTAACGGATACGGGCGAAGGCATCCCGCCCGAAGACATGCCGGTGATTTTCGAGCGGTTTTACCGGGTGGACAGGTCCCGCGCCAGGACCACCGGAGGCAGCGGTCTGGGCCTGACAATCGCCAAAAGGCTTGTGGAGGCACACAGCGGGAAAATCAGCGTTGAAAGTCAGCCCGGCAAAGGAAGCACCTTTACCTTTAGCCTGCCTATCTCAAGAAAAATAACGGAGAAGACTAGCTAGACACACCCAGTCGACTTGGGCACCCCCGCCCATTTGCAGGCCGAGTTAGCCGGTCCCTCCGGGAAAAGGTCGTAAAGTTTCTTCAGCGGGAACCCGGTCTCCTTGATAAGCCTTCTTATCATCGGGCAGATGCCGTTTTCCAGGTAATAGCTGCGCAGGTAATTGAGGGCTGCCCAGTGCTCTTCCGTCAGTTCGTTGACGCCCTCTAGCGCTCCGTAAGCCCTGGCGACGTCCTGATTCCATCGGTCGGTTTCCTGCATGAAACCATGCTCGTCAACCTCAAGCATCATGCCCGCTAATTCCATTTTTGCCATCGCTGCATATCCTTTCTAGAATACCTATTAATATACCATATACCGCAAGGTAATAATATCTGATTTATTTCAAACAATCAAACTCATTATATCTTACATTTCGCCCCAGTTGATAAAGGGCTTTTTCAAATCAGCCATCGCATTAACGATTAGCTCCGCCAGACCGCCGAAATAGATGCCGGATTTCTCCTGTACCCCGTAGTAGTCCCATATCACCCGCAGCTGGAGTTTGCAGTTGAGGCAGGGCGCGCAGAGGTATTTTTTCACCTCCGGCCCGGGATGGTCGCTGAAAGCCTCCAGTATCTGCTTGAATTTCATTCTGCCGGCCACGGCCGCCTTGAAATCATTGATGTTAACATCCGACATCACGGCCAAGCCCCCGCCGCCGCCGCAGCAATAGTTGTCCACGCCGTGGGGAGTCATCTCGCGGAACTGCGGGCACAGATAACGCAGAATCCTCCGCTGCGGCTCGACGATGCCCAGGTTTCTCACCACATTGCACGGGTCGTGAAGCGTAACGGGGAAATCGTTCTTAGTCGGGTCGAACTTGATCTTGCCGCTGAAGACGATATTTTCGAAGAAAGTCATAAAGCTCTCCCGAGGTATATTCAGGTCGCCAATGAGAAGCCGGTCGGCTACCGTCGCCAGGGCTTTATGTTCGTGGCCGCACTCCCCCATGACGATTTTCTTGACTCCAAGCTTCCTGGCTATTTGCACGTGCCTGGTAGCAACCCTCGCCAGCTGAACATCATCATAGAAAACCCCGTAATTTACGCCCTCGTATCCCGGTATCTCCGAAGAAAGCGTCCAGCTGATGCCGGCTGCATCGCAGATAATGGCAAAACCGATGACGCTCTCCGGAAAGGACAGGATATCGCCGGCGCTGTGCAGCAACAGGACATCGGCGTCCTTCTTATCCCAGACAGTCTCTACTTTAATACCCAAAGATTCGGTAAAGTCCTCATCCAGGAACTCCAGATTATCTTTGGCTACATTGGGCCTCAAGCCGGTGGGAGAGCCGACCTGTAATTGCAGCACCGTGCCTTTCTCGTGAAGTTCTTTCGGCGCCCAACCCAGCTCCTGGCTGAACAGCTTGCGCAGTTCGCGGGTTATCAGGCCGTTATCCACGCCTATCGGGCAGTGCTGGGAGCAGCGACGGCAAAGGTTGCAGCGGTAAGCCAGCTCGAAGAGTCGGGAAATCGTCGCCCAGTTAAGCTCGATATCGGCACCTTTAAGTTTTGCCAGCCACTTACCGCCTGGCTTGGCGTATTTATTGATAAGGCGCCGGAAAATCTCGGCGCGGTAGGTAGGCCGGTAGATTTCTTGCCTGCCGCTGGCGATATAGACCGGGCAGGCCTCACTGCAGGTCTGGCAGCGGACGCAGTGCTCCAGCGAAAGCAGCAGCGGCTGCAGAAAGGTCCAGTTATCTCCTTTGCGTAGCAGCTTCTTCAGTCCCGCCTCGAACTGCCTTACGTATTTGTCCTCTTCCTCTTTATTCTTCGGCTTCGGCAGGGCGAGGGCGCTGAACCCATCGAGGTTATTGACCAGTCTTTGCTTCTGGTCGTCGGAAAGCTGCGTGATACCCGGCAATCCCCCATTTTTATCGTAGGGCGGGGGGAGGGGTATCAGTTCTTCAATATCGATATCCGCGAGTCGGTCTTCCACCTCGCGGGAAATATCAGTCAGTTTCAAGGGTTTATTCTTTGCCATTTTCCTTTTGCACCATATCGCCCCAGCTATTGCCGCGGTCCGACTTCACATGAGGGCCCGACCAGGTTAAAGGCTGGGCGATTAAGTCGCGTAATTTCTTCACCATCTTCTCGTCCTGCGGTTCGTCGTCCCAGCGCACCGAGTGATAGGTAAAAAACTTGGTTATAAAATGCACCATGTCCGTGAACGGCAGGTAGAGAACAAACACTGATGTAATAATGATGTGCGCTGCCAGCGCACCTGTCGCCGTAATGCCGGAATCCAGCGTAAAAAGGTCGCGCGTGAAAACACTCATTTCCGTTGCGTAATTTACGGATGAAACCCAGGCGATGATGCCGCTAATAAATATAGCTGCCAGGAAAATCAATTTAAAATAGGCGGAAAAAGAGCTGTAAGCCCGGTAATTTCTGTCTAGGTAACGCTTGAACATCAAGCCAACCGCGCCGATACTCCCTATTATGTAACCCACTATCCCAATAACGGCTGCAATACCCCTAAAAACGTCCATAACAGCAGCCGGTGTGCCGCTAACAATAAACATGGCGTTTATAAAATGTAAAATTACTGAAATGATGACGAGATATATTCCGTAATGCAGCGTGAATGAAAACGGCCACAGGCTGCGATTGTTTTTCCATACTCCTTTCATGAGGAGTATTTCACCGGCCATGTAGGCTATTACCGGCAGATATGACTTGTGCCGTTCCTTACCCCACCACTCATACTCCTCGAGATAAGAGCCGCCATACCTGTATCTCTCTTTGTCATGGAGAACAGGCGCCAGCTCCCACCTTAGATGCACCGGCATCCGGAGTATGGAGAGTATGCGGTAGGCCATTATAACCAGAAAAAGAAAGAGTATTATATATATGAAAAAATGCCAGAAAAAACCGGTCATGCACAATTCCCGCAGTTCTATTTCATGCTATCGATGATAAATTCCGCGGCCAGTCTTACGCCCAAGCCCGGCGGCAGGCCGCACTTCTCAAAACCCTTCTCCGCCGTGAAAGCTATCATCGCCTGTTCGCTTTCACCGGGATTCAGGCGCTTACCCAGTATCACCGTCTCGATAATATCGGAGCAGTATAGATGCCCCACCGCATCTTCAAAATAAGCCATGAATTTCTGTGATATGGAAATTACTTTATTGGTCGTTTCTACATCCAGCGTGTCATCGGTCCCGAAGTAAAGGCCGAAGGTAATCAGGCTGCCGGTGATGCCCCCACAGATTTCGCCCGTCCCACCGACGCCGGGAAAAGGAGTCAGTGCTTTGATGATTTCCATACTGCCCAGCCCGAACTCCTCAAAAAGCGCTAAAGCCGTGCCTTGAGCGCAGTTCTTGGTAATGAAGTTATAATCTTCCGCCAGCAACTGTACGTGGTCGAGGATTTTCGCTTTATTGGCTTTCATCTCTTTGGGGTCGAGTTTTTTGCGCGGAATCCCGTACTTAATCATCTTTCTCACTCTGGCCGAGATGCCTTCCTCGTCCCAAACCCTCGCCGCCAGTTCATCCACTTTCTTCTTCAGCGCCGGGTAGTCTGTCATGGTTTAAACCTCCTCGATAAGCTAGATGGTATTTTTATAATATGTGGACCAGGATTTTTCCACTCCCCTTTATTATATAACGATTAGTATGTAATTTAAAAAATTCTATCACTAAATAGAAATAATTTCACTATCTATCAATTCATTATTATTCATCTTATATTGAAAGCTTTGATTTGAAATTGGACGAAATTAAAAATATTTAAGACTTTCAATATATCCAAACGTTTGGTTATATGTTATATAATGATAGAGGTATATAAGAAGGAGGAAATAATAGTGAAAAAAATAGTAGTCTTCAGTTTAGCCACCCTGATGCTAATTCCCCTGCTGGCGCTGGGGTGCGGAGGAGGAGGGGGAGACCAGACAATCGAGCTTTCTCTTGACGACTTTCAAGCACAAAACAATATCGTTAAGAGCGTCGAGGTCGGTTCGTCCGGGACACTCACGGTCAAGCTTGGCTCGAACCCCACCACAGGTTATGAGTGGGGCGACGCCGATATCAGCAACACGGCGGTTATCGCGCAGAAATCCCACAATTACATCGAGCCGGAGGACACGGACCTGATGGGCGCCCCCGGCACCGATGTCTGGGTGTTTGATGCCAAAGCCGCTGGTTCCGCCACCATCACCTTCAGCTACAGCAGGCCATGGGAAGAAGGCACGCCGGCCACCTATACCCTGACGATAAATGTTACGGTAAAATAATCGCATTCAGGACTACGCACGAGATTTAGGGGGAGTCTAGCACTCCCCCTCTTTTGTATTAGCAAAACGCCTCACCCGTGTTATAATAAACCAGCCTTTTAATCAGGATAATTTTATGGATAACAAAAGCCTGGAAATGCTGGAGTTTCCCCATATCAGGGAAATCTTGGCCGAATATACCTCTTTTTCCGCTAGCCGCGACCTAGCGTTAAGCTTGCAGCCGCTGCAGGATTACGCGAAGATTACTCTACTACTCCGGCAGACTACGGAGGCACGGCAGTTGCTCGCCCTGGACAAAGGCTTTTCCATTGGCAGCGCGCATGACATCCGCGAGAAAGCTAAACTTGCAGCCCTTGAGGGCATCCTCGATGCCTTGAGCCTGGTGGAAGTCCAGCAGACCCTCGCCGCCCTACACGACTTGCGCCGCTATCTAAAAAGCATTTCAGAAGATTTTCCTCTGCTCTGGAACATCGCCGAGGGCATCGCCGAACTACACCAGATTGAAAAAGACATCGGCGCCTGCCTCGACCCCGTCGGAGAGGTGCTGGATACCGCCTCGCCGGACCTGGCGAATATCCGGGCACAATTGCGTAACACCCGCAGCCAGATACTTGAAAAACTGGAGGCCATCGTCCGTTCGCCGCGGGGCGAAAAGCTGCTCCAGGAAGACGTCATCACCGAGCGCGATGGTCGCTATGTCCTCCTCGTGAAAGTAGAAAACCGACATGACATCAAGGGCATCGTTCACGATATTTCTAACACCGGCGCTACGGTCTTCATGGAGCCGACGGCTACCGTGGGACTGGGCAACGCCATACGCGAGCTTGTAGCCGAAGAAAGGCACGAGATTGAGAAGGTCCTGCGACTGCTAAGCGCCGAGGTAGGCGCCCACCGTGAGGATATCACCCGCAGCATTGAGCTGACGGCGGAGCTCGACCTGATACTGGCCAAGGCGAGGTATGCCAGCCGCATTAACGCCGCCGAACCGCATATTGCCGACCCCGCCGCTGATGATGGTGGAAATAAAAAGAAAGAATCGATAAAACTCGTCAATGCCCGCCATCCGCTGCTCGGCGGTAAAGCCGTGCCGTTTTCCGTGGAACTGGGGGACAGCTTTTCGGTGCTGGTGATTACCGGCCCCAATACTGGCGGCAAGACGGTGACGCTCAAGACCATCGGCCTGTTGAGCGTCATGGCGCAGTCCGGCATGCCGATTCCCGCCGACGGGGACAGCCGGCTGCCGCTTTTCGACGGCGTTTTCACCGATATCGGCGACGAGCAGAGTATCGAGCAGACGCTTTCCACTTTCAGCTGGCACATGGGCAACATCGTCCGCATCATCGGGCAGGCCACCGGTAAAAGCCTGGTGCTCCTCGATGAACTGGGCACCAGCACCGACCCCGCCGAAGGCTCCGCTTTAGCCCGGGCGATACTGCGGCATTTCCTCGCCCGTGGCACGCTGACGGTCGCCACCACGCATTTCAGCGACCTCAAGGCTTTCGCCCATACCACCCCGGGACTCAATAACGCATCGCTAGAGTTCGACGCCAGGACGCTAAACCCCACCTATCAACTAACCATCGGCACGCCGGGCGGCAGCAACGCCTTAGCCACCGCCGCCCGACTCGGCATACCCGAGGAAATCATCAACGATGCCCGCAGCCTGCTCTCCGGGCACAGCCAGGAAATGGAGTCCCTGCTGGCCAACCTGATGGAGGAAAAGCAGAAAATTGCTGC
>JAFGOC010000003.1 GCA_016926705.1 Dehalococcoidales bacterium
TTGAAGATGGAGAGAGGGTCGCTATCAAATCCCAGGATAAAGCCTCCCTGCACCTCAAAGCCGTGGTTCTGGATTGTTTTCACGGCGGCAGCCATATCGCGGTTGGTATTCTGGTACTTGTTACATTCCACCAGGCTGTCTTCATTGGGGGTCTCGATGCCGATAAAGACGCGGTTAAAACCGGCCTCCGACATTAAGTCCATTAATTCTTCATCGTCGGCGAGGTTGATGGACGCCTCGGTGAAGAACAGGAAGGGGTACTTACGCTTTTTCGACCACTGTATCATGGCGGGCAGGGTCTCGTCCTTCAATTTCTTTTTGTTGCCGATAAAATTATCATCGACGATGAATAAACTGCCCCGCCAGCCGCGGCGGTAAAGAGATTCCAGCTCCGCCACCATTTGCTGGCTGCCTTTTGTCCTGGGCGTGTGGCCGTTAAGCACGATACTATCGCAAAACTCACAATCGAAAGGGCAACCCCTGGAGTACTGAAGGCTCATTGCCGAGTAATTCTTCATATCGATTAGCGACCACAGAGGAATAGGGGTCTTACCGATATCAGGACGTTCATCGGACGCATAGATGTGCTCCGGACATCCTTTAGACAGGTCGGATAAAAATAGAGGGAGGGTGACTTCAGCTTCGCCGAGCACAAAGTGGTCGACCCCGGTGAATTCTTCATGTCCGGTAGTGAAAAGAGGGCCGCCGGCTACAACTTTAGTATTATGTTTGTTACACCGGGCGATAACTTCCTTTGCCGAATCCTTCTGCACCACCATGGAGCTGATAAAGACGAAATCAGCCCATTTGATATCCTCGTCGTGCAGGGGATTTACATTCAAATCCACCACTTTTTTCTCCCAAGCGGCGGGAAGCATGGCGGCAACCGTAAGCAGTCCCAGCGGCGGGAAATTGGCTTTTTTGGATATAAACTTCAGGGCGTGCCTGAAGCTCCAGAAAGTATCGGGGTATCTCGGATAGACAAGAAGTATATTCATATTACTTCTCCATTGTTTTATTAGCTTATTTTATCATTATCACCGCATGAATTGCTAAAACGGCGCTTTGTTTAAAATTAACGCATATTATTTATCATGGAAAGGGCTCTGACAGCCTTCTGGTAGTCATCTTTAGTATCGAAACATACGCTGTCTTCGGCGTGCTGGGTGTCCCTGGAAAAACAACCGGGCCGGGACCTATTTCTGCCGGAAATTGCTTTAGCCCTGGCCTGTTCCACCCAGATTTTCCTGGTGGCTACCCAGAAATAATCATTTTCCTCTTTATGCACCCAGGCAAAAATTCCCGTATTAACCTGATTATCAGAATTACGTTTCTTCAGGTTATAAGTGCGTTCATTTGCCTTAGAGTAATGACAGCCGACATCCCCGGCCAACTTTTTGATAAAATCCTCGTCCTGTTCGGCGAATGTCATGGTCCTTCTCGGCTTTTTATCAATCATGAATCACACCTTCCCGTTAAATATTGCCCGACCCAGAGATACATGGGCCGGAAATTTCCAGCCCATATATCTTTTTGACCGGAGCTGGATTATCAGCTCTGTCTTACTTTGCGAAAACAATCGCTGCAGTAAACCGGCCTGCCCTGTCTGGGCTCGAACGGCACGGAAGTTTCCTTGCCGCAATCGGCGCATACCGCCGGGTACATCTGGCGATGGCTATAGTTAGTGTTTCCATAGCCGTTGCCAAAACGTTCCGCTTTCCTTGCCTGACGGCATTCGGGGCAGCGTTTGGGCTCATTGGTATAGCCTCTCGACTGGAACTGCTCCTGTTCCTCGGCGCTGAAGGTAAAGGAATTACCGCAATCGGAACAAGTGAGGTCTTTGTCTTTGAAAGTCATTGGATGACCTCCTCTCTTAATCATTTAGTTAGAGCTCGGGCCATCCAATACTTGATGTAAATCTATGAGGATTTCAAGAAGACTGTATTAACCTAAACTGGAACTATGTGTTAATTATACACCACACTAGAGATTATTACAAGTCAAGTTGGGAATGGCGGTGACGGAAAAACCCGTTAATCCCTCCCGTATCGTGGTGCGAGACAGACTCTTTACGAAGGGGGAGGCGGGGGGTGTTAGGGAAGGAAAACCCTGCTCCACCCTGATATGCTTCGTCCCGATAAACCGGGACTCCCGCATGACCCTCCTGCGCTGAAGCTACGGAGGGCAAGCAAGAGGAGTTATACCTTGAATTCAATCCCAGCTTTAGCTATACTCAAAGTACGCATCTCTATTACAAGGAGGGTAGTATGGCAATCATCAACTTCGGGGGAGTGAAAGAGGAAGTGATCATGCGGAGTGAGTTCCCGATGGAGAAAGCCCGCAAGGTCCTCAAAGACGAAACAATAGCGATTATCGGGTATGGTGTGCAGGGTCCGGGGCAGTCGCTGAACATGAAAGATAACGGCTTCAAGGTCATCATCGGGCAGAGCAAGGCATTTAAGGCCGACTGGGACCGGGCGGTCAAGGACGGGTGGAAGCCCGGCAAAGACCTGTTCGAGATAGAGGAAGCGGCTAAAAAAGGCACGATTATCGAGATGCTGGTGAGCGACGCGGCGCAGAGGCTGATATGGCCGACCATCAAGAAGCACCTGACCAAGGGCAAGGCGCTCTACTTTTCGCACGGGTTTTCCATAGTTTATAAAGACCAGACGGGGATAATCCCGCCCAGGGACGTGGACGTGATAATGGTAGCGCCCAAGGGCAGCGGGACGTCGCTAAGGCGCAACTTTTTAAGCGGGGCGGGGATAAACTCAAGCTTCGCGATTTTTCAAGACGCCACGGGGCGCGCCAGAGAGCGCTGCCTGGCGCTAGGCATCGCCATAGGGTCGGGCTACCTCTTTCCTACAACATTCGAAAATGAGGTCTTCAGCGACCTCGTGGGGGAGAGAGGGGTACTGATGGGCGCGCTGGCAGGCATCATGGAGGCGCAGTACGACACGTTAAGAGCGCACGGGCACTCGCCCAGCGAAGCCTTTAACGAGACGGTCGAAGAACTGACGGAAAGCCTGATAAAGCTGGTGGCGGAGAACGGCATGGACTGGATGTACGCCAACTGCTCGGCGACGGCGCAAAGGGGAGCGCTCGACTGGAAGCCCAGGTTCAAGATTGCGGTGATGCCGGTCTTCAAGGAACTTTACGAGCGGGTTGCCAACGGCACGGAAACACGCCGCGTGATAGAGTCGGTGGGCGGGGCGGACTACAAGGAGGTGCTGGGCAAGGAACTGGCAGAGATACACAACTCGGAGATGTGGCTTGCCGGCAAAGCCACGCGGGACCTGCGGCCTAAAGAGGCGGAGAAGAAAGGCGCCAGGACGGCAAAAGGGGTGGGGGGGAGAGAGAGTAATTAGTTATTAGTTCACAGTTAACAGTTTACAGTTTACAGTATACAGTTTACAGTTGGGGCGGGCTTTCAGCCCGCCCCGTTTTTTTCGGGAGAGTGGATGAGGATAATGAAAAAGGTGCTATAATGGTCGCATATGAGAAAAATTGCGATTATTTTACTGGGGCTGATGATGATGGTTGCCGGCTGCAACAGCTGGATATCCGAATGCGACGCCGTTAAGATAGCCAAAGAGCAATTGCCAGCCAGTTATGCCGATGCAGGGGCTATAACCTCGCTCGATGAAAATATGGGGATTAATGGCACATGGGTAGTTACATTCCCAAATGTAGATATTCCTTTCAACGAACTTGGCTGGGAAGGCGACCCTGACCAGTATCATAAATATAAATACGATTCCTCGAGAGGATTACCCGAAGGCGTCTTTGCCAACGTGACCATTTACATAGACGCAAAAACAGGTGAAGTGACCAAGCGAGAACTTGATAACAGGACTTTTCTCGGGGGACCAGGTATATTTTCGGAGTGTAATTAGTGGGGCAGGTAAAAGGGGTCTGGATTCCCGCTTGCGCGGGAATGACGTAAGAGGACGATTACACTACTCCACCCTGAGATTCTTCACTACGCTCCAGAATGACAGGTGGGGGGGATGAGATGCTTCGCTACGCTCAGGATGACAAGAGGGAAAAA
>JAFGOC010000038.1 GCA_016926705.1 Dehalococcoidales bacterium
GCTACCAATTCAAATTTTGCGCTGGGCGTCTCCAGCGATAGTAAAATAGCCGGCTTTACCAGAAATGGAGTTACGGCGGTTGAATTCAAGGGTGACACCATAAACACCGGGCAATGGTATTATTTTACCCTCGTTAAGCAAGGAACGACACACCAGCTATATTTAAACGGTTCTGCCTCCGGCAGCGCTGTAAATTATACGCTATCAAACCAGCCGAGTAGTGATAGTGCCGCAATAGGACAGGACACCTTTAGCGGAAGCAGGTTCTGGGACGGCATTATGGATGAAGTGCAGGTATCTGACATCGCACGCACAGCGGACTGGATTATCACGAGTTATAGAAACCAGGTTAATCCCGGGGGATTCTATACGCTGGGACCGGAACAAAACGCGCCCGTATTACCCACGGTAACCACCAATGCCGCTACTCTGGAACAGGAAACCACCGCCACTCTCAATGGCCATCTTGATAGCGACGGCGGCGAAGCCTGCGAGTATGCCTTTGAATGGGGCACCGTTCCGGGCGTTTATACTGCTAATATTTCGTGGACGGGCAGCATCAATACCGGGGCGAATTTCAACCACAATCTCATAGGTCTCGTCAAGGGACAGCCGTACTACTACCGTGCCATGGTTAAAAATACCGCCGGCGTCGCCTACGGGGGAGAAATACACTTCCTGACCAAGCCGGACGGACCCACTATACTCACGGCTACCGCCAACAGCACCTCACGGATAGACCTGACCTGGGTCAAGGGTGCAGGAGCCCAGCGCACGATGATAAGACGCAGCACGGTTGCGTATCCTGCCACCTACAACGACGGCGACCAGGTCTATTATGATACCGGGACAAGTTTTTCCGACACCGGACTTACCGATAACACTACTTTCTACTACCGCGCCTGGTCGGAGGTTACCGGCAGCCAGCAATTCTCCAATACTTTCACCTCCGACAGCGCCACCACGTTTGCCGCGCCGCACGTATCTCCGTCTATAATAGGAGGTAAGGTCTACTCGGTAAATAAAGCCGCCGTCCTGCTGCCGTGGATAATCGGCAGCCTTGTATCAGCTTTTATATTGCTCCGTGTTTTCTTCTATGTACGGAAAAGGATTCAATCGCGGCAGCCGCCGAGGAAAATAGCACCCTTTAAATCAAAGCCTCCCGCTTAACGGATATTCCGTCAATCAGGAGAAAAGCGCGATGAGCTTATAGACTAGCAGCGCCATCACTCCGGATGCAGGTATTGTGAATATCCACGCCCAGACGATGCGCAGCGTCACGCCCCAGCGTACCGCCGAAAGCCGGTTAACAGCGCCCACCCCGGATATCGCCCCGGTGATTACGTGAGTGGTGCTGACCGGTATGCCGAGATGCGTGGAGAGGAAGATGCTGGAAGCGGCGGCCGTCTCCGCACAAAAGCCGTCGATCGGCCTTAGCCTGGTTATTTTCTGTCCCATCGTTTTCACGATACGCCAGCCCCCGGTGAGTGTGCCCATAGCAATAGCGGCGTGGGCGCTAAGAACGACCCATAAAGGAACTTCAAACGCCTGAATCAGACCTCCGGCAAAAAGGAGACTGGAAATGATGCCCATGGTCTTCTGGGCATCGTTGCCGCCGTGGCCCAAGCTGAACGAGGCGGCGGAAAACAATTGCAGAATACGCGACCATTTGTCTATTGATGTGGGGCTCTGCTTATGCACAATCCATGTTGTAGCCACTTTTAAAATCAAACCTAGCAGCATGCCCAGCAAAGGCGCCAGGAAAATGAAAACCAGTGTTCTTATCCAGCTATTGTCCCAACCGCCGGCGGTAATAATCGTATCGAACCCACCCTTGGCTATCGCCGCGCCGGCATAGCCCCCTATTAAAGCATGGGAGGAACTGCTCGGCAGACCGAAATACCAGGTAATCAGGTTCCAGGCAATCGCCCCGATAAGACCCGCCAGAATTACGGAAGCGGTCACGATTTCAATATCCACCAGACCCTTGCCGATAGTATGAGCCACGCCCGTCCCGAAGATGAGAAAGGCTATAAAATTAAAAAAAGCCGCCCATATTACCGCCTGGCGCTGTGATAATACCCTGGTGGAGACGACGGTGGAGATGGAATTGGCGGCATCATGCATGCCGTTGGTGAAGTCAAATATCAGAGCAATTACGATAATTGGTACGATAAAATACAGGCTCGTTTCCAATAGTCAATCCTTGCTCTTAAGTGGGGAAGCCAGTCAGATTATACAGTATGAAAAATAACTTTGCGAATTAAGTGTATTGCCATCTAGGATATACTTTTCAAACATGATACTGGTCTGATATACTGGACGTATCCCGGATGTTTATCATTCTTAATATCAAACAGAGGGATTTTTATATAAATCAGGGGGTTTGACTGGACCAATGGACTTGAGGTCGATACTGGAAAACGCCGCCAGGCGCTCGGGTGATAAGACGGCTATCATCTTCGGCGAGCGCCGCGTTTCATTCGCCCGGCTGGAAGAAGACGCCAACAGGTTCGCCCATGCCCTGATAAAAATGGGTGTAAAGAAGGGCGACCGCGTGGCGATACTTTTAGCCAATAACCCGGAATTCATCGTTGTTTTCTTCGGCATCATGAAAGCAGGCGCCATCGCTGTGCCGCTGGATACGCGCTACGTGGTCGACGAGCTGAAAAGCCTCTGCGACGACTGCACGCCGGTGGTGTTTATCATCGAGGAGCCTCCCCTTGCATCGCTATTGACCGCCATTCACGAATTCAGGTCCGTCCAGCATGTAATTACCCTGAACTACCAGGAAGACGGCAGGTTCACCAGCTACCGGCAAATCATGGCGGAAAATCCGCCTTCAAGCATCCAGGCAGATATCGACCCCGATGATATCGCCATTATTTCTTATACGGGAGGCCCCACCTACAAACCTCACGGGGTGGCGATTTCCCACCGCAGCGCTTATACCGAAGCTATCAACTCCGCCGCCACGTTCGAGCAGACGGCAGACGATATGTTCATGCTCTTCGCCCTGCCGATGTACCACCAGTTCGGACTGACGGCCGTGCTGCTGGCGTCCATATATACGGGGAATACCATCGTCGTCGTGCCGGGCACGGGTCGGTCAATCGAGAGCTTCATGGAAGCCGTGGAGCGTGAAAAAGGCACCATGTACTGCGGCGTCCCTTATATATATTCGCTGATGGTAAACGTCGCTAAAAGAGTGGGAGTCAAGCATGACCTTAGCTCGCTGCGGCTGCTGGCCAGCGGCGGGGCGCCCCTTGAGCCGGTGGTAATAAAGCAGTTCAAGAAATACTACGGACTTGATATTCGCGACATCTACGGCCAGACGGAGTCAATCTGCCACGTTACGGTGATGCCCATCCACGGCAAGGGCAGAATAGGCTCGTCCGGCAAGACCCTGGCCTGCTGGGAGATGAAAATATTCGATGAGAACGATAACGAGATGCCGTCCGGCCAAATAGGCGAGATAGTGCTGCGAGGCCCGGTAATGAGCAGCTTTTACGGCAAGCCGGAGGCCACCGCCAGAACGCTAAGAAACGGCTGGCTCCATACCGGCGACATGGGCTGGATTGACGAAGAGGGCTATCTTTTTATCACGGAACGTAAAAGAAGAATGCTGATATTGAAGGGGCAGAACATCTTCCCCGCCGATATCGAGGCGGTGCTGGAGACCCATCCCAAGATAGCCGAAGCGAGGGTAATGGGTTCGATTGACCTTATACGCGGCGAGACGGTCAAAGCAATCGTGCGCCTGAAACCCGGCGAAACCGCCACCGAGCAGGAAATCAGGCAATACTGCCAGGGACGCCTGGCCGATTACAAGCTGCCCAGAGAAGTAACGTTTGTGGATGTGATGCCAGAAGTGATACCGCTGTGGCGCCGCATGAAGTTCAAGGAAGAGGACGTTAAGTTAGAAATATCAGACTAGTGTTCCAGACGACGATAGCGAAATAACCCGCCACGGCAATCCAGGTAACGACCATGGCTGTCCCGGGGAAGCGGCGGTGAACATCAAATAAAACAAAAGCGCAGAACAGCGCGCCGGCTGATTTCAGAATCATAAAGCCGGGCTCCCCCACCAGCGACTCCAGGAACGGGTTGGCCTCCGAGGCGTTGCCCCCATTAATTAAATATTCCGTAATCACGCCGTCGAGGACAACCAGGCAGACCAGTATAATGAGGAGATATATTATCTTCTTGCGGTTGCCCTGCGTCAATAACTGTCTTATTGCCAAAATATCTCCGCTGAACACGTAGATAAGGGACGTAAGGACTATTCTATCTCTATCTGCCTTGAGTATAGCATAGAAAATCGGAGGGTGGTATTAAATATTCGTTAAAATATTATAAGCTTTTTATAAAATTTTCCTAGCTCCACTCGCCGGCGCCGGACCAGACGCGCGCCATCTCCTGCGCCAGCAGCCTGTGCTCCGCCCTGTCCATACCGGGGTCGAGGCGGAACAGCTTTACCGCCTCGTTGCGGGCCAACTCCAGCAGGGCCACGTCAGACATCTTTGCCATACGCAGGTCGGGCAGTCCGCTCTGGCGCGTACCGAAGAACTCCCCGGGGCCCCTCATTTTCAGGTCCTCCTCCGCCAGCTTGAAGCCGTCGTGGGTGCTTTCTATTATGTCAAGCCGCTGCCTCGCCACTTCGGAGGGGTTTTCCGAAAGCAGCATGCAGTAGCTCTGCTCCTGACCGCGCCCTACCCGTCCCCGGAACTGGTGGAGCTGGGAAAGCCCGAAGCGGTCGGCGCTTTCTATAAGCATGACCGTGGCGTTGGGGATATCTATGCCGACCTCGATAACCGGCGTAGACACAAGGATGTCCAGTTTGCCAGCGCGGAACTGCTCCATGGTTGCGTCCTTGTCCGCCGACGACAGCCTGCCGTGCAGCAGGCCGACCCGCAGGTCCGGGAAGACCTCCTGCGATAAACGCTCGTACTCCACCACCGCCGCCTGGGCGGCTATAGCTTCCGATTCCTCAATCAACGGGCAGAGAATGAAAGCCTGTCGCCTCTCCGCCACCTGTTTCCGCACGAAGGCGTAAGCGCTTTGCCGCTGCTCCGGCTTGAGCCACTTTGTTTTTACGGTCTGGCGGCCCGGCGGTAACTCGTCAATGACCGAAAGGTCGAGGTCGCCGTAAAGCGTAAGGGCGAGGGTGCGGGGTATCGGGGTGGCAGTCATCACCAGCATGTGCGGGTTGAAGCCCTTCTCCCGCAGCGCCGAACGCTGCTCCAC
>JAFGOC010000039.1 GCA_016926705.1 Dehalococcoidales bacterium
GCACCAAAGCCGGCGAGGGCAAGCTTACCTGCTGCGGCGAAGAAATGAAGACGCAGGAAGCCAAACCCATCCCCTCCTCGGACTAATCAAAAAGTAACCTGACGAAAGATGCACCGGACACGTTTCTCCAGAGCCGGTGCATCTACGTGAAATTATTCGTTAATCTATTCTGTTTTTTCCGCTTTGGGCTCGGCTTTTGACTTTGATTTAGCTTTAGCCTTTGATTTAGCCTTAGTCTTTGGTTCAGCCTTGGCCTCGGATTCCGCCTTTGGTATGGCTTCCGCTTTAGGCTTGGCGGGCGCCTTATTCAGTTTCTTGAGCAGGCGCGACTTATGCCGCGAGGCGTTGCTGCTGTGCAGTATCTTTTTACTCGCGGCTTTGTCCAGTGCGCTGACTGCGGTAGCCACGGCCGACTGCGCGGCTTTAGTGTCGCCTTCGGCGATGAGCTTTTCCGCAATATCGATGTAGGTTTTCACCTGGCTGCGGATGGACCTGCCGCGCTCCCGTCTTTTCGCCGAGGCGCGGGCTGCTTTTTGTGCTGATTTACTTGCCAAGATTTCCCTCCACTTTCTTTTTACTCGAGCCAGCCCCTGCGTGCTTCTTTGCCACGGCCGCAGGACCGGCAGGGTTTTGCTTTAATGCTTCTTCGCCGACGCGGCTGACGCCGATGACGCCTTTCACGGCGTCTATTCTCTTTAAAATATCGCTTAGCTGGGCCAGTCCCGTCGTCTGCAGGGCCAAAGATATCGTAATCTGCTGGCCGTTGCCGTTGGCGAGGTTCATCGATGTAATGTTGACCTTTTGCTCCGCTACCAGGGTGCTGATGTCGCGCATCAGTCCGACCCTGTCCCAGGCCTCTACCTGGATTTTCACGGGATAATTCAGGTCGCTCTGGCCCCACTCCACCGGAATCAGGCGCTCTTTCTCGTCCTCATTGAGGATATTAAGGCAGTCCTGGCGGTGGATGGAAACGCCGCGACTCCGCGTGATGTAGCCGATAATTTTATCGCCAGGTACGGGGTGGCAGCACTGGGCGATACTGGTCATGAGGTCGCCGACTCCCAGTACTATTACGGCAGAAGTTTCAGTCGTGGGAGTGGGTGCAGGAGCGGTTTCCTGCTTGGTCTTTTCTTCCTGTGCCGCCAGCTTTAAAACTATTTGATGGGCGGAGATGTTCCCGTTGCCCACTGCCGCTATAAAGTCATCCAGGTTGTTGTAGTTGAAAAGCTCGGCCAGTGCCTGGCGTTCTTCCTGTATGCCCAATCGGCGCAGTTCTTTATCCAGAATCTGCTTGCCGCGCTCGATGTTTTCCGCTTTCTCGCGTTTATTGAACCACTGCCGAATTTTGTTGCGGGCATGGGTGGTATGGACAAAACCCAGGTTGGGATTGAGCCAGTCGAGGCTGGGACCACGCGGGGCCTTGGATGATACGATTTCTATCACGTCGCCGTTTTTCAGTTGATATTCCAGCGGGACGAGCTTGCCGTTTATTTTAGCCCCGATGCAGCGGTGGCCGAGGTCGGTATGTACCCGGTAGGCAAAATCTAGGGGGGTAGAGCCTTTGGGGAGGTCTTTAATCTCCCCCTTGGGAGTGTAAACAAAGACCTGGTCGATGAAGATATCTGTCTTGACCGACTCCAAAAATTCCTCGGCGCCGGCCAGCTCGCGGTGCCACTCGATGAGCTGGCGCAGCCAGCCTACCCTCTCCTCGAATTCCACGTCTTTCCGGTCGCCCTCTTTATAGCGCCAGTGCGCCGCCATGCCGTATTCGGCGACATTATGCATTTCCGCGGTGCGTATCTGGACTTCCAGCGGAGTCGTGCCCAAACACATGACCGCGGTGTGTAGTCCCTGATAACCATTGGGTTTGGGATTAGCTATATAGTCGTCAAAGGTGCCGGTCAACGGGTGCCATAGACTGTGTATAATGCCGATGGCGCCGTAACAATCCTGCACGTTTTTCACGATAATCCTTAGTGCCAGCAGGTCGTAAATTTTATCCAGTTCCTTACCGCCGGCCGTATATCTTTCCATTTTCTGATGAATGCTGTATATATGCTTGGGTCGACCCGAGATGTCCGCTTCGATGCCCACTTTTTCCAGTTCCTTTTTAAGAATGCGGATAGCCCGGTCGATGAATTTTTCACGCTGGGCGCGGCTGGTATCTACCAGTCGGGCAATCTTCTGGTATTCCTGCGGCTGTAAATACCTGAAAGACAGGTCTTCCAGCTGCCACTTGAGCTCCCAGATGCCGAGGCGGTGGGCAAGGGGGGCGTAAATCTCCAGGGTTTCCTGGGCGTTTTTAAGCTGCCGGTCTTTAGGCAGGGGGTCCAGGGTGCGCATGTTGTGGAGCCGGTCAGCCAGCTTGATAAAGACCACGCGGAGGTCTTCCGCCATGGCGACCAGCATCTTGCGGAGGTTCTCCGCCTGCACGGCGCCCGGCACGGAGCCGGAAGCGGCCAGCGAGACCCTGCCGAGCTTGGTGGTGCCATCAACCAGTTTGGCTATCTCCGGACCGAACTTCTCTTCCAGGTCCTTGATGGGCAGGCCGGTGTCTTCGGGGATATCATGGAGCAGGGCCGCCGCCAGCGAACTTGCATCCAGCTGTAGCCCGGCCAGTATGTAGGCAGTCTGGAGGGGGTGCTCCATAAAGGGGTCGCCGGAGAGACGCACCTGCCCCTCGTGCTTCTCCGAGGCAAACTCATATGCCTCTTCGATAACGGAGAGCTTTTCCTTGGGAAGATATTCCCCGGCCTTTTCCAGCAGCTTGGCGAATTCCATTCAGGCCCATCCCCGGCAACCGTCGCCCGGTTTTCCTTACCTATATTATTAACCGTATTCTAAGTATAAACCAAATCAAGAGAGGTGTAAAACAAAGTAGATGCAGTAAAGATACAAAAACCAGATAATTCAAATTGCAAAACTCCGGTCGATAATGTATTCTTGCTTTAAGAAAAGTAAAAGGAGACCCGATTTTGTACCAGGCAGCGCGGGGCACGGCGGATATACTGCCGGAGGAGCAGCCGTATTGGCGGTACGTGGAAAAAGTCATCGACGATATAACCAGGCTTTACGGCTATAAGCGCATCGAGACACCGATTTTCGAGGACACGAGCCTTTTTCTGCGCAGCACCGGTGAATACACAGACATCGTCCAGAAGGAGATGTACACCTTCGACGACCGCGGCGGGAACAGCCTGACGCTCAAGCCGGAAGGTACGCCTTCGGTTTGCCGCGCCTATATTCAGCACGGCATGCATAACCTGCCGCAGCCGGTAAGGCTCTACTACATATCCCCCATTTTCCGCTACGACCGGCCGCAGGCGGGACGCTATCGCCAGCATTACCAGTTCGGCTGTGAGGCCATCGGCGACGGCGACCCGGCCATCGACGCCGAAATTATCGATATCGCCTGGCGACTCAATAAGTCGCTGGGGCTGAAGAACCTGTCCTTACAGCTAAACAGCATCGGGTGCCCGGAGTGCCGTCCCGCCTATCTTAAAGACCTGCAAGCCTATTATAAGAAATACGCCGGCAGACTCTGCGCCGACTGCCAAACGAGGCTGGAGAAAAATCCGCTGCGCCTGCTGGACTGCAAACAGGCATCCTGCCGGCAAATCGCGCAAAAAGCCCCCAGTAGTATCGATAGTCTTTGCGACGCCTGCGCCGACCATTTCAAGCAATTACAGAAAGACCTTAAGTTGTTGGAGATTCCTTTCAGCATTAACCCCCGGTTAGTCCGCGGTCTGGACTACTATACCCGCACCGTATTTGAAATCCAACCGGAGGAGGAGGGGGGACAGAGCACCATCGGGGGGGGAGGCAGGTTCGACGGGCTTATCGAGGAACTGGGAGGCAAACCGACCCCGGCGGCGGGTTTTGCCGCAGGCATCGAGAGAATCATACTGAACCTTAAGAAACAGGGGGTTGAAATTCCCGACCCCGCGCCCCTCCGGGTATTTATCGTCCACCTCGGGGAGGAAGCCAGGGAAGCAGCCATAAAGCTGGCGGCGGTCCTGCACGGTGCGGGTATCAGCGCCGCTATGGCAACGGGGAGTAAAAGCCTGAAAGCGCAGTTGCGGCAGGCCGACACGCTGGGGGCGAAGTACGCGGCGATAATCGGGGGGGATGAGGTAAAGGCGGGGACGGTGACATTACGCAATATGACGGA
>JAFGOC010000040.1 GCA_016926705.1 Dehalococcoidales bacterium
GGTCGTCATCCCCATGCACTACAAGGACGACAAAAGCAAGCGCGACCTCGAGCCTGTCGAAAACTTCCTCAAGGAAATGGGCCAGACCGCCGTCGAGCCCCGCCCCAAATTCAACGCCTCGCGCACCAACCTCCCTTTAAGCCTCCAGGTGGTCGTCCTTACCGCGTAGGCCCCGGTCAAATTTTCCAGATGATTCTAAAGGCGTTCGCCTGAAAACTTTCCCTGAAAAATTTTTTTAAAAAAGTGTATAATCAATAGGCAAAATAACTACTTAATAGAGAAGATTAAGCAAACCGTACCGAGGAGGCAGTCTTGAAAAATTATCTCGCAGCTTTACAGGCTAAGACCAGCCAGAAAGACTATGATAAACTGGCCGCTATAAATAATACCGGCGTGCACAAAGCCGTTTATGAGTCGGCTGAACTCTGCAATCCGGATACCATTTTTATCTGTAGCGATACCCCCGATGAGGTCGCTTACATCAGGAACATGGCCATCGTTTCCGGTGAAGAAAGCGCCGCTCTGGCGATACCGGGGCATACCTTCCACTTCGACGGCCCGCACGACCAGGGACGCGACCGCAAGGTCACCAAACTCCTGGTGCCTAAGGGCGAATCTCTCAACGAGGCCCTCAACCAGATCGAGCGGGAAGAGGGACTGACGGAAGTGCATGGTTTGTGTAAGGACGCTATGAAGGGGCGCACCATGATTGTGCGCTTTCTCACCCTGGGACCGGCTAATTCCGAGTTCACCATTTATTGCCTTGAGTGCACCGATTCCTGGTATGTGGCGCACAGCGTCGACCTTTTGTACCGCAAGGGTTATGAAGCTTTCCGCGAAGCCGGACCGAACACGGAATTTTTCAATACCCTGCACTCGGCCGGCAAATTGAACGAAAAACTGGTCAGCGTGAACCATGAGAAGAAGCGCATCTATATTGACTACACCTCCAATACCGTTTACAGCATTAACAACCAGTATGCCGGTAATTCCATTGGTTTTAAGAAGCTGGCCCTCCGGCTGGCCATTCGCAAGGCTCACAAGGAAGGCTGGCTCGCCGAGCACTTTATGATTATGGGCGTCAACGGTCCCGGCGGGCGTAAGACCTATGTTGCCGGCGCCTTCCCCAGCGCCTGCGGCAAGACCTCTACCGCCATGTTGCCCGGGGAGACCATACTCGCCGACGACATCGGCTATGTACGTAATATCGACGGCGTTTGCCGCGCGGTGAATATAGAAAGCGGCATCTTCGGTATCATTCAGGATATCAACCCCAGGGATGACCCCCTTATCTGCGAGATACTTAACAGCCCGGGGGAAATCATCTTTACCAATGTCCTGGTCAAGCACGCCAGGCCGTGGTGGCTCGGCATGGATGTTAAACTTCCCAAGAGCGGCATCAATTTCACCGGCGAATGGTTTGAAGGCAAGACCGATGAAAAAGGCGAGGAAGTGCCCCCCGCCCACAAGAATGCCCGCTATACTATCGCCCAAAAGGTGCTGGCTAACTGCGACCCCGAGCTGGATAATACTAAAGGCGTTGAATTAGGCGGCATTTTATACGGCGGCCGCGACTACCGCAGCTATGTGCCCGTGCAGCAGGGGTTCGACTGGGAGCACGGTATTGTCTGTTATGGCGCCGCATTGGAGACGGAAACGACCTTTGCCACCACCGGTGCGGAAGGGAAGCACGAGATTAACATCATGAGTATCCAGGACTTCATCTCTATTCCTCTGGAGAAGTATCTCCATAACTACCTCCAGTTCGGGAAAAAGCTTGATAAGACCCCGTTGGTATTCGGGGTAAATTATTTCCTCAAGGACCTGAAGACCGGCGAGTTCCTGAACGGGCATCAGGACAAGCACGTCTGGGTAAAATGGATGGAGCTGCGTATTCATAGTGAAGTCGAGGCTATCAAGGCCCCCACCGGCTGGATTCCCAGGTATGAGGACCTCCAGCCGCTTTTCCGCCAGGTACTGGATAAGGAATATACCAAAGAGGACTATATCAAGCAGTTCACCATTCGTGTTTCGGAAAACCTGGCTAAGCTCAACCGGGTGGAGGCTTTTTACCATGAAAATATCCCCGATTTGACCTCCGAGGTGTGGCATGTGCTGAAAGAGCAGCGAGAGCGACTGGTCAAAGCCGGGGAAAAATACGGCGACTATATATCGCCGGAAACCCTCAAAGAGTAAACCCCGCCGGAGCCCCCCCTTTGCTTGCCCACCAAAGCCTTGGCGTAGGTGGGTCATGCTGGAGTCCCGATTTATCGGGACGAAACATCTCGTTTTCCCTCTTGTCATTCTGGAGCGTAGCGAAGAATCTCAGGGCGGGAGGGTTACCTCCCTCCCCTCGTAATTCCCGTGCAAACGGGAAACCAAACCCCTTTACCCTACTCGTATTCTAAAAATTCCCCCAGAATCTTGTTGAACGCCTCGCTGTCCTTCTTGTGCGGCGCATGTCCATACCCACCCACCACCGCCAGCTTGACGTTGGGTATCAGTTTCGCCGCCCGCCTCGCTATCGACGCCGGCAGGTACGGGTCGTACTTTTTCCACACCAGCAGTGTCGGTATCTTCAGGCGGCGCAGGTCCTCGTCATAAGACCGGTCGAATTTCTCCCCCTCCTTTAGCAGGAAATTGGGATAGGGCTGCCTCAGCCTGAATGCCTTCCTTATTCCCCAGAAAAATAATTGCAGCAAGTTGCCGAAAAAGCTCATACTGCCCAGTCCCGTCGTATCTACCAGCACCAGCTTACCGACTTTATCCCGGTCTTTTATCGCCACGTCCAGGCAGAACCTGCCCCCCAGCGAATGACCCACCAGCGCCGGCCTGTCCAGTTCTAGCTCGTCGATGAACCCTGTCAGGAAGTCGGTGAACTCGGCCAGGTAGTATCCGCTCTCCCTCTTTTCGCTCTGCCCGTAACCCAGCAGGTCCGGGGCATAAAAGCTGAAACGGTCGCCCAGCGAAGCCATCGTGCCTGTCCAGTCCCTGGAATCGCTGGCCCCGCCGTGTATCAGCACCACCGGCGGCCCGCTGCCTGCCTTTAGATAATGCCCCCGGTAGCCGTTGATTTCTGTATTTAGGCTTTCTATGTTATCGTTCAATTTTACTGTCCCGTTTTATTCCGTTGCCTATCATTACTCTAAAGAACCAGTTGATTTTCAGCTTTTCTACCTCGATGTTTGTAAAACCTGTTTTATGAAAGAGGCTCTCGAGTTCTTTCGACTTCATGCTCCCGACGTGTTCTTTTTGCCCGATTTTACCCGCCAGGTCGAGTAGTCGCATTAGCAGATAATCGTCGCAGATATCCTGCACAAGAAACACACCGTTTGGTTTAAGAGATTGCCTTACTTTCGTAAAAATCGACTCTTTGTTCTCGAAGTGGTGAAATGCATTGGTGCTGAAAACAAAGTCGAAGTAGTCCTGGTAGTCCACCGAGCCGATGCTTCCCACCATGAATTTTACATTCTTGGACTTAAAATTGTCTAATTTCTTTTTAGCCTGCTCTATCATTTTTTCGGATAGGTCTATTCCGATGACGTTGCCCGTCCCTTCCAGCTTTAAGGCAATATCGATGGTCCCCTGCCCGGTGCCGCACCCCAGGTCGAGAACGTTCATTCCCTTTTCAATCGACATTCTGGCTATTACCAGCTTCTGGACGCGCCGCTGGTACGACTTCACCAGGCGTGATTCATCGTAGCTCCCGGCTGCCCTATCGAACTTCCGGCCGATGTAGGCGTCTTTCTCTTCGTCGCTTGCAGTATTAGTTGCCTTTTTCATAGGTCTGCATAAAATCTATGAACGTATCTAGCAGGCGTGATACCACCCTCTCCTGCCGGTAAACGCAGTAGAAGTCGCGGGCCAGCCGCAGGTCTCTTATTCTCACCGGTTTTACCCCGCTGCCCTTTATCGCCAGGCTCGATACGAAGCCGATTCCCGCCCCGGCCGCCACCGCGTTAATCACCGACTGCGTGCTGCCCAGCACTAGCTGCGGCGTCCATTTCTTAATATCTACCCCACCCCTCCCCAATAAGCCTTCCAGGCTCCGCTGCGTTCCCGATGTCGCCTCGCGGAAAATCAGCGCCTCCCCCTCTAGCTCCTCCGCTGATACCTCGTCTCTGCTGGCAAACGGGTGCTCCGTGGCGACTATTGCTGCTATTTCATCGCCGGCTATCTTGAAAGACGCCAGGTCTTTGCCCTCCGGCGCTATGCCGCAGAAGCCTAATTCGTAGGTGTTGTCCCGTACCCTGTTGATGACCGTCACAGAGTCGGAGATATCCATTTGTATTTTCACCGCGGGGTGCCTCTGTTTGAAAACGGCCAGCATTTTCGGCAGCAGGTATTCTCCCGGTATCGTACTTGCCCCTATCAGAAGGTCGCCGGATATGTCTTCCCGCATCTGCTCCAGATCTTGTCCCAGCTTATCCCGCTCCTCCTCCACAGCCTCTGCAAAGTTAAGCAGCCGCTTGCCGGCCTTTGTCAGCGTAATTGTCTTCTGATTGCGGTCTATCAGCCGTATGCCCAGCTCCTGCTCCAGCCTCTGCACCTGGAAACTGACCGCCGGCTGGCTGATGCCCAGCTCCCTGGCCACCTTGGAAAAACTCCCCAGCCTCGCTATCTCCCTGAATGTCTTTAAATGCTCGATATTCATTATAAATAAATCTTATCTTGAAATAAGAATATACTTATGTTATAATCTCCCGAGGTAATTTTATTGTATTTGACTTGATACATCAAGCTGGAGCATGGGGGAGGTCAATATGCCGCGAAAAACAATCCTGGTCCAGTCGGAAGTCCTCGGCAGAGGCAACGATGAGCTCGGTATGCTGCTCATGTCCAAATTCCTCGACCTCCTCAACGATAGCAAGACAAAGCCGGCGTCTCTGCTTTTCTTGAATACCGGCGTCAAGCTGGTCGCTGAAGGCTCCTGGGCCCTGGCCCATCTTAAAAAACTGGAGGAGCAGGGCGTGCAAATCCTTGCCTGCGGCACCTGCCTCGACTTTTTTGGATTGACGGATAAGCTTAAGGTCGGCAGGCCCACCGATATGCTCGCCACCATTGACTCCCTCCTCAACTCTGATGTCGTCTGCCTGTAAAATACCCCTGGAAAAGGAAAGGACATGTCCAAAGAAAAAAAGCTCCGCCTCACCGAGACCGTCCACGGCTCGGGTTGAGCCTGTAAAATCGGTCCGGGCGACCTCGCCAGAACGCTTGCCGGCCTCCCCTTTCAGTCCCACCCCAGCTTAATCGCGGGCATGGAAAGGGCGGAGGACGCCGGCGTCTTTAAAATCACCGATGACCTCGCCCTCGTGCAGTCCGTCGACTTCTTCACACCCATCGTCGACGACCCCTACGACTTCGGTCGTATCACCGTCGCCAATTCCTTGAGCGATATTTACGCCATGGGCGCCCGCCCGCTTACAGGACTTAACGTCGTCTGCTTCCCCCAGGCCGCTATGGACTTCTCAATCTTAAGGAAAATCCTGGAGGGCGGACTGGACATGATGCACGAGGCGGACGTTATCCTCCTCGGCGGCCACACCGTGGACGACCCCGAGCTTAAGTACGGGCTTGCCGTTACCGGCGTTATCCACCCCGCTAAGGTCGTCCATAACACCACCGCCCGCCCCGGCGATGCCCTCGTCCTCACCAAGCCCATCGGCACCGGCATCATCTCCACCGCTATTAAAGCCGGGACCGCCTCCCCCGCCGCCATAAAAAGAATCACCGACTCTATGGCAGCGCTTAACCGCGCCGCCTCGGAAGCCATGGTGGCCCTGGGCGCTCACGCCTGCAAGGATGTCACCGGTTTCGGCCTCCTCGGCCACGCCGCGGAAATGATTGAAGGCACGCAGGTGGGCTTGGAAATCGACTCCGCCGCCGTGCCCCTCTTCCCGGAAGCTAAAGAGTACTATGAAAAAGGCTTCGTCCCCGGCGGCTTAAAACGCAACCGCGACTTTCGTAAGCACATGGTCGCCTTCGACCCCTCCGTCCCCGACTGCTTAAAAGACCTCCTCTTCGACCCCCAGACCTCCGGCGGACTCTTAATCGCCCTCCCCGCCTCTAAAGCCCCCCGCCTCCAGGAAAAATTAAATAAGTCGGGCATAAAAGCGCCTATTATTGGTAAAGTGGTAGCGGAACATAAGGGCAGAATTAGAGTGGTTTAACCTAATCAATATATAATTGATTTAAGCGATTACCAACGACCGAAACGTTTAGCGGCGTTACCATGAATAACAACTTTATCCGACACTTTTAATCTCATGACCTCCGGGATGTTTTCTAAGAGTAGTTTGATGGCAGGTTCAATTCTCATGTTAAAGCGGACTTCTTGATAATGTACTTTGCTATCATTCCTCATCTCTAACTCTCCTACATTATGGCCTTGATAGCAAAATAACACTTTCTGGTCATCCATTTGGCCAGCACCCTTAGCTTTTGAATTAACTACTTCAAACTTCTCTCCCATCAGTTGCACAACATCGGTATTCAGAAATACGTGGAAAATGCCTTCGTGTAATATTGTTAAATAGTTGACCTCACCACCGTTGAAGATAGCCTTCATTAAAAAGGCTCGTACTAAAGCTTTACGTTGAAACCTATCCTTTAGTTCACGCATCGGCGTCTTCAAACGTTCTTTAGCATCAACGGGATTTTTCTTGTATTCTTCATAAGAAGGTGGGAATGCATCTATACAGTGAACAAGTAATTGTCCTATCCCGTTAAGTGCTACGAAACCATCATCAGTGAGGAATCTCTTTCTTCCATAGAGAAATAACTGCCAGTTTTTACTCCCTGATTTGACCGAATGAGCATCTCCCGAAGGGTCGATTACGTCTTTTTTTGCCTGAGGATCATTTCGATAACTCTCTAGATCAAGTGCTTTGGCAAAAAGTGAAGCATTATCGTGCCCTAATTTACGATATCCACGTGCTTGGTCCGGTGTGGATGCTCTACTTTTTCTTAGCACGGATTTCTCCAGATTAGTAGTTCATGGGAATGCTTAATGTGGCTTCCGTTATTATCTTCTAGCCGGTTTTCTCCAATTCTAGTATCGCCCTGCCCAAAAGTATATTGCCAGGTTGGAGCTATCATATTACATTCCTTATACCATTCTCTTATAGTGGAGCAGTCATTATAAGATAATATAAAACCACCCTTGTGATTGAGTAGTAGTTCAAGGAGTTTGTCGTGTTTAAATCCATTGTGGTAAATAGGGAAATTTCGGTGGGGGTACATTCCTATAAATTGCTTGCTGTCGCCTTCAAGGTAATAAGGCGGATCACAGTAAAGGAAGTCATCTTTATATTTAGATATTACTTTCTCAAAAGATTCACAATCTACAATAAGATTAGGGGTATGAAAATCGCGTACTTTCTCAATGATAGTCTGATAACGTTTTTTATTTAGATATACCCTTGATGGCCATCCAAGAAAATGAGGCCCATACGAGGTGTTATGGTTAAAGTAGAAGTATGCTGCAATTTCAAGTTCAGAATCTAATGGAAGCTCTTCTTTCCAGTGTTTCTTTAGACGTTCTTTCACGGTGTAGAATTCATCTACAGTAGGACTAAATTCTAGTAGTCGTTGATATAGTGATTGTGGCTCATTTAACTGTACTTTCCAGTACGTAATAAGAGTGTTAAATATGTCGTATGCAATTACTGGTAGGCCCAGCTCGTTTGCACATGCTACCTCAACAGAACCGCCACCAAGGAACGGCGAAACAATTCGTGCCGTATTATCAGGTATTAGCTCTACTATAAGACCAACAGCAAGACTCTTTCCTCCAGCATATCTGATAGGTGCACCAATGTAGCGTTTGTATTTTGTCTTTCCACTAGGGCTTTTTAGTTTATAGAGAAAGGCGTTCTTGCGTTCAGAAAGAGAACTAAGTGGAAATAATTCGCTTTGTGAAATGTCAGAATTAGCGTCTTTAAATTTAACCGGATTATTCATCTTTCCCCTTATTTTCGTAACCATACTACACCTCGAAACCCGTTTCTTTCAAGGTTGTTATATCATCCTTTTTTGCTCCTTTTTACGTGGTTCTTTCCAGTAAGGGCTATGGCATTTAGGATTTGGGCATACTCGTGGTTCCTTCTCAGGATTTCGGGGAATCCATTCATATTTACATCGAGAGCACCGAAACATTAAAACTTCTTTTTTCGCTTTATACATATTGATAATATATTATAGAAAATATATGTTGTCAAGTATTATATTGTAAATATATTGTTTATTATAATACCCCAACATAAATACCCTTTCCCGTCTCCCCCTCTCTGTGTGCGGAGAGGGGGACTAAGGGGGTGAGGTTCCCGCGACATTTTCCCCTTGCCCCCTCTCCCCTTTACCTCCTATACTTAAACTGTGGTTTGCAAGCTAAAAAATAATTAACATAAAACAAATGGAAAAACAAATGATTTTAACGGAACGAATCGTAGCTAAAATGACTAAAACGATTAAAAAATTACGGAACGAATCGAAGCTAAAAATAATGATTCTCCGCTTTTTTAGCTATAAAGAAAAAAATTTTAAAAATGCCCTTTTTACAAAACGAATCATAGCTAAAAACTCGCCCGCCGTAGCTTTAGCGCAGGAGGGTTTGACAATCCCGCCCCTCTTTCCCTACCATATATACCGGCGGAAAGGCAGGTGTCCCCGTGCCATCTCTCAAAAAGATGCTCAAAATCGGCTTCACCCGTGAGGAAAAGCGCACCGCTATCTGCAGCGCCGTCCGCCAGCTCCGCGCCATCGAGTTCTACTACCACGGCGGCTACCGCACCGTCGAGCCCTTCGCCCTCGGCATCGTCATCCCCGGCGACGCCGATAACGAGTCCCTCATCTGCTGGCAGACCGGCGGCTTCAGCGAGCTAAGAGAAGTCGTCGGCTGGAAGCTCTACCGCGAGTCGGAGATGGAAGACATCGTTATCCTCAAAGACGACTTCACCGGCGAGCGGCCCAACTATGACCCCGATAACATCGGCATGTGGCATGTAATCTGCTGCGTGCGACCCCGACGGCGAGCCGAGCCGACCCCCGCCCCGACCCCCATTCCCGCAGTCGCGCCCGCCCCCGAGCCTCCCCCCGGGCCTGCTCAACTCACTGTCCGCTATCTCACCCACAACGAGCTCATGGCGAGGTTCCGCTTCGCCCACCCCCGGCCCATCCCCGAGCTCGATACCAGGCTCTGGCCCGACCCCCTCATCGTGCCCTTCTCTCACCCCCTCGAGTCCGCCGCCCTCGCCCCAGGGCCGGACCGCTACCTCATCGGCACCCCTGACTAGCGCACCTGCGCCGATATCCGGTTCAGCA
>JAFGOC010000004.1 GCA_016926705.1 Dehalococcoidales bacterium
CCTCCGCATCAAGCTGGCTGACGCCCTCAAGCAGGCCCCCGGTAACCGCCGCGTGCTCAAGGAAGCCGCCAGGTTGCTCGCCAAATGGTACCGCTCTAAATACAGCATGGATAAGCAGTACAATTTGTTTTTTCATAAATATATCGAAGGAATACTTGAAGCCATCGTGGAAAAATCCGTTGTATTGGCCGGAACGAATCGAGCCTGTAATGTCCAAACAAATCAAAAAATCACGGAACGAATCGAAGCTGAAAATATTGATTCTCCGGTGTTCTAGCTGTAAACAAAAATATTTTTAAAATGCCCTTTTTACAAAACGAATCGAGGCTGACCAATAAAAAGGGGGAGGGATTTACTCACCCCTCCCCCGACTGTCTACTGTTAACTGTTAACTATTCTAAGGCCAGAGCGACTTGGCAACATCGTCCAGCCCCAGGTCGAGCAGCGCCTGCTTGCTGGGCTTGCCAGTCTCGGGGTCCCAGCCCATCGCTTCGTAGTATCCTTTAGCTAGCTCCGGCTCGTCCAGCGTGGCCCCGGCGCGCGGCCCCTTCTCCTTGGGCGGTATCCCGAGCATCCTGTCGTGGTGCTTCCACGGCATCTTGATGCCCTCCCGTATGTTGAAGGCCTGCTTCATCGTCTCGATACGCGCCCCCGTTTTCGCTAACTCTTCCAGGGTTATATCCCAGCCGGTAATTACCCTGAAAGCCTCCACCAGGTCCTTGATGTGCACGTAGGCATCGCCGATGACAATCATGCAGATGCCGGCGGCATTATACGCGGCAGTAATCCCCATGCCCTGCTTGTGCGGTTCGCCCCGACCCTTTAGAGAACCGAAGTCAAACTGCGGCATCGACCCCTCCGGCAGCGGCCCTTCACCGCCCTGGGTGTGCCGACCCGGCGTCGGGTTGCCGCCGTATCCGATGGCGAAGTTCAAGCCTCCCCGCGAGTCATGGGCGGGGTATTCCTGCCCGCCGACATGGATGGCGTATTTCTCCGAGCCCTTGCCGACCCTCTCGGCGGCTTTCTTGACGCCGTCGGCCAGGATATCGCCGAAGCCCTCACGCTTGGCTATTTTCTCCGTCATCGCGATGATAGCTTTGGGGTCGCCCCACTTCATCTCGATGCCGTCGGTATCTTTCTTGGTAATGATGCCCTTTTCATAACACTCCAGGGCAAAGGCTATTGCCGCACCGGCGGATATCGTGTCCAGCCCGTAGCGATTACAGATATCGTTGATTTTTATAATCGACTTCAGGTCGTTGTTAAGGCAGTTGGAGCCGAACATCGCCAGCGTTTCGTATTCCGGCTTATGCGCATGGTCGCCATACTCATATTCACCGGTTGATGGCTTCATGATGCCGCCGCAGCCGACAGGGCAGTGCCAGCAGCCGTATTTCTTCGCCTGCTCCGCTTTGACCGGGTCGCCGCTGATGTCCTTGTACTGCGGAAAGTCGATTACTCCCACGCCGTCCCAGTTCTTGCAGGGGGCGTCATCGCTCTCGATACTCATGTTAAAGAGAAACGATGTGCCGTAAGCTCCGACCATCTCCGAGCGCGGGTTCTTGTTCTGCACATGCCTCTTTCTCATTTCTTTAGAGGCGGCTTCATCGGCAATCGGTACTTTCATGTTGCCTTTGATGGCAATTGCCTTGAGTTTCTTTGAGCCCATGACGGAAGCAAGTCCGGAACGCGCCGCCGCCCTGCCCTTGTTGTTCATTACCGCAGCAATAAGGCATAATTTCTCGCCGGAGGGCCCGATACAGGCGACTTCCAGCTCGTTACCGTGCTCCGCCCTCAAGATGTCCTGTACATCAAAGGTGTCCTTTCCCCAGAGATTGGCGGCATCTTTCAACTCGGCTTTGCCGTTATCGATCAGGAGATAAACGGGCTTATCCGATTGTCCGGTAAAGAATACCGCATCATACCCGGCGAACTTAAGATAGGGCCCCACGTTGCCGCCGGAATTAGCATCGCCCCAGCCGCCGGTGAGCGGCGACTTGCCCACCATGACATAGCGTGAGCCGCCCATGGCGTCGGTGCCGGTCAGCACACCGGTGACGAGCCCGAGAATGTTATCCGGTCCCAGCGGGTCGACGCCAGCCTTCTGCCGACTGAAAAGAATGCGGGCACCCAGCCCATAGCCGCCCAGGAAATCGCGCCCCATCTTTGGGTCAAGGGCTTCCTCTTTGATTTGCTTCTTGGAAAGGTCCACCCAGAGTATCTTTCCCATAAAGCCGTTTGCCATAAGAATTCCTCCTGATTAATATAAATTTCTTGTTACCGCTTTTGAGTCCAATATGAAGCTTACAACGAGTAATAAAAGAATGTCAAACATATAAATTTCAGACGTGGAACGAACGTATTATGTTACACTTGAACTAAAACATATATTTTATAAAAAGCATATTGACATCAACAGCGGCAGGGGATTAACATAGCTTCAAGAGTTAAAGGAGGACAACATGTCACCCGTTCTCAAAGATAAAGTCGCTATTATAACCGGGGCCGGCCGCGGGCTGGGCAAGGAATTCGCGCTGCGGTTCGCCGCGGAAGGCGCCAGGCTGCTGCTGCCGGATATCAGTCTGGAAAGGGCGCAAAACACCGTTACAGAAATCAGGGGTAAAGGCGGCGAGGCCCACGCCATGCTGACCGACATCTCCGACGAAGAAGATACGAGAAGGATGGCCGACGAGGTAATACGGACCTACGGGAGGGTGGATATACTGCTCAACAATGCCGCTTTGTATTACGGAGTGGAAAGGCGCGCCTGGGACAACTGGGCAGTGAAGGACTGGGACCGAATGTTCGAGATTAACGTGCGGGGGACCTACCTGTGCTGCAAAGCCATCGCCCCGCTGATGGTAAAAGCGGGAAAAGGCAAGATTATCAACATCGCCTCGGATGTTTTTAAGGTAGCCGGGGCGCACCAACTGCTCGCCTACGCCTGCAGCAAGTCGGCCGTTTACACGCTGACACAGTGCCTTGCCAGAGCGCTCGGGCCGTCCGGGATAAATGTCAACAGCATTGCGCCGGGATACACGGCGACCGAGGCAAGCCTGGGACAGGCCGTCAGCGAGGAAGCCTTCAAAGCAACAATAGACGCCCAGTGTCTCAAGCGGCGTGAGGAACCGGCCGACCTGCCGGGGACGGCGGTCTTCCTGGCTTCGGCGGACTCCGACTTTATCACCGGCCAGTACATCGTCGTTAACGGCGGCAGCGTGCTGGTCTGATTAGTGATTCTCATACACTTACCGTACCGTGAGGGGTGTGTATTCTTGACGGCCTACTTACAAGCCCGTAAAGCATGTATTAGCGAAAATGACCGCGTCCTACGGCTGCCAGAGGCGCTACTGCCAGCCAGAGAGTGATGTTTATCAGCATAGCCTTTACATAGCTGATAGCAACGATGCCGAAGTCAGGCGCAATAGCTCCCCAGAGCAACATCAGGATAAATGAACTCAAGAAAAAACCGGGAATAGCCGCCAGAATTCTAAAATAGCCAGACATGTCAAACCTCCATTATTTATTTTTCAATTTAAGATCAATCAGTTTTTCAACACTGAAATGAGCCGCCGCTCTTAAGTCTTCCAGGGCTTCCTGTTCCGTTTTACCTGCCCCGACGACTATCGGCTGCCATACAGAACAATAATCCATGGTATCAGTATCACATTCGACGATAATATCGTTTCTCGTTAAGTAAGCTTTCCTAGCCATGATTGATCATTCCCCTAAAATTGCATCAATTTCCTGGTAAGCATTATAAAGAACCTGGCGTATACGTTCTGTTTTATCGGCGTCCAGGCTGCGAAAGCCTCTCCCAATCAGGTTCTCCAGAGAATGGTACTCCTTCATCACCGAAGCCATTCTGCCGATATTTTTAAAGCTCCACCGGTGTTTTATCTCACTCCTTACCCCGTTAGCGATATCCTTCTTTTTAGCCAGGAACGCCAGACCTTCTTCCGTGATTGTGTAGGTTTTTTTACCTTCTTCCTCGTTGGACTTGGTGTACCCCATCTCCTCCAGCATCTGGAGAGTGGGGTAGACAACGCCCGGGCTAGGCTTGTAAAAGCCGTAAGACTGGTCCTCTAACTCACGGATAACGTCATAGCCATGCCGGGGCTTATCCTTGATCAGGTCTAAAAGCACATATTTAAGGTCGCCTTTCTGGAAAGAACTCCTGCGCCGAGGTTCCTGGAAAAACCTTTCTTTACTGAATAATTTCCCGTTAAACATACTCACCTCCCTATTGCCTTTGACTTAACTAAACATATCTAATAATATCTAGATATATCTAGCTTTTATTATACAACAAAACAGCAATTTGTCAAGAGGCTTACTAAAAAATTTTTTAGATAATCAGTCTTCTTCTTCAACAGGTATGGGTTTATCGATATCCGGTACAGGCTTTTTCTCAACCTTAGTCTTTGCTGTATCCGACTTATGCAGCCCGTCGCCGAGACTTATATTAGGTATCCACTCGAGCCACCTGGGGAGATACCAGTTGTATTTCCCTAAAAGCTTCATCGTCGCCGGGACGAGGACACACCGCACGAGGGTAGCATCCAGGAAAACCGCCACCGCCAGCCCGAAGCCCATCTGCTGCATCATCACAAGGTCGCCGAGGGCGAAGCCCATGAAGACCGCCACCATTATCAGGGCGGCGCCGGTAATTAGCCTACCAGTCGAACGCAAACCGAAGGACACCGCTTCAGAATTGTCCTTTTTCTGCATGAACCTCTCACGCATGCGACTCAATAGGAAGACATGGTAGTCCATAGAAAGCCCGAAGAGTATAGCGAAAAGGAACAGCGGCAGCCAGGTCTCGATAGCTTCCACCTGCATGAACCCGAACAGTCCGGCGCCTACGCCTTTCTGGAAGACCAGCACAATAAGACCGTAAGCAGCGCCCACAGACAGCAGGTTCATGATTATGGCTGTAATCGATATCACAATCGAGCGGAATGCCAGAATCAATATAACGAAACTCAACGCCAGAACATAGGCAAAGATTATAGGGGTATAGTCGCTTGTCGTCTGGTTAAAGTCAACCATAAAAGCTGAATCACCGGTAACCAGCACGTGAACAGGGGCATCATCAAACGCTGGCGGTATATAGTCTGACCGCATCATACGTACGGCATCCATAGATGCCTGGCTCATGGGGTCGCCAGTCAGACGTGCGTAAACAATAGCAAGATTCTGTTCCGGATACGGGACCACCTGTGAACCGACAAATGCGGACTCGGCTGCCAGTTGCTCCTGCAGCAACATAATACCTGACTGGGTCTCTGCCGAGTTTATGTCTCCATCAATTACTATAGTTACCGGTCTATCTATGCTGACATGGAATTCGTTTTGTAGAACGACGTAACCCTGTTTCGACCGCAAATAGTCGGGGACATCATTGATGCCCGACATTCCCGACTTCTTATCTAAAAACGGATAAGCAGCAAGAAGCAATATAACTACAGCCAGAATAACACTCACCGCCGGAACTTTAGTTACCACTCTGGTTATCCATGCCCAGAAGCCGACCGGCTTTTCATAAGACATGGTATCTTTTTTCCGCTGTATAAAAGGTATCCTTATAGCATTTACCTTATCACCCATCAAGCTCAATAAAGCCGGAAGGAGAGTTAATGAGGCGATAATGGCCGTTACAACCACCAGGATAGAACCTATGCCCATCGAAATAAAAATGGTGAGGGGGAACATAACCAGGCCAGAAAGCGCCAGTACCACGGTAAGTCCGCTGTAAAATACGGCGCGGTTGGCCGTAGCGCCGGCGGTACCGATGGCGTCCATTTTACTCAATCCTCGCTGCCGCTCCTCGCGGAATCGAGTGAGTATAAAAAGCGAATAGTCTATGCCGACGGCCAGGCCCATCATGGTTATCATATTAGTAACAAAGAAGGTAAGGTCCATAGCCTGCCCCACCAGGCCGGTGAGACCCAGGGCGACGATAATCGCGACAACGCCCAGGGCTACCGGTAAAAGAGCGGCGGCAATGGCGCCGAAAACGATTGCCAGTATGATAAGAGCCGCCGACACACCGATAGCTTCACCCTTGCTGGCGGCTTCTTCGCCGAGCTTCATGGCGTCGGCAGCCCAGGCGGCGGTCCCGGTATGGTAGACCTCGAATACCTCGTCGGCATATTTATCACCGATGGCGTAAATTTCATTCACTCTTTCGTCAGCTTCAAAAGGCATGTTGAAAAGAAACAGGGTGGCATGGCGGTCAGCGGATACCAGCGATGGGTCTTGAGTCATATAATAGGTAGCCCCACCAAGGAAAACATCAGGCCCGAGAACCGAAACGTCGGCGTATATATTGTCAACAACGTTCTGGAATTCAGGGTCATCTACTGTAAATGTAGACGAGCGCACGATTATCATTTCATCTATAACGGTTGAGGTATCTATTCCCAGTCGCTCATTCATCAGATCCATGGCTATCATAGACTCGGGGTTATTGGTAGGCTTGGTGTCAGTTACAAGAGCACCTCCCAGCAGTGTAATCACAGAGAAAATAGCCAGCACCATCACGCCAATCCATAAACCCACGGTCAGCCACGGCCGCCGGGCACATGCTCTGGCAAGAGATTCGGTCCAGTTACTCAAGTTCATTTATACTTACTCCCTCAGTGTTACCAAAAAACACCTTTAAGAATTGGCTATTGTTTGCCCGGGGCTACTTATTCCACGAACACCTTTACGCAATCGCCTTTGGCGGTCTCAACATCTACCTGCATATCGCCCAGAGCATCGATTAACTCTTCGATGTCCTCTGCCTTGATGCTACGCACATCAAAGTTAATGCCCTTTTCTTTCAAGGCACTGTTGGCTTTATCCAGAGCCTCTTGAGGTATCAGGGAAGTAAGTTTGATGCCGGCACGTATCAAAGACATCGGCACGCGGACATTAACGCGGTCGGCGTGTTCCGGGTCCGTGTGTTTGTCGCCCGGCAGTACCGTCACCCGCAGATACTTGGCTTTACCTTTAACGGCGGTATCCGACGTGGATTGGCTTTCACGGGCGGAGTCTTTTTGCCCTGTCTCACCACCATCGATAGCACTAATCAACCGGTAGGCTTCATCGCCACTTATCTTACCGTTTTCCAGCATTTCCAGTATTTTTCTCTTATTGTCAGACACTTTAATATCCTCCTTTTTTATTTAAAGGTTGCACTTATATAATCGATATGGAAACAAACTCGTCAGGTTTCCTTACATCCACCTTTAAGCCCCGGAGCGACCAGCATGCCACGAAGGCAGCTCTCAAGGCAAACAGGGCCATCCTGCCCCAGCCACTGTTCCACAGAACGATAACACCAATCAATATAAAGGGTGATAGAATGATAAATATTACCAGTGCTATAGGAAAGAGCAGGAACAGCGGCAGCCATAAACCGAATTTAGTGTCTTTGTTCTTTATTCTTATATGCATTAACATCGGCGGCCAACTCATTCTGATAACCTCCTTATAGCTTCGTCGGGAGAAATATCTCCCCGCTCAAGCTCTTCAATGACCTCCTGCTCCAGGGAAAGCTTAGTGATTTCTACGAATTCCAGCTGCTTGGCAATACGACTTATCCTGCTTTTTACAGTAGGGTAGCTGATGCCAAACAACTTCTCCATGTCCTTGATCGAACCGTCAGAGCGCATAAAAGCCGTAACGAACACCTGGTCTTCGGCAGAAAGGTTCGCCAGAGGCGGCAGCGAGAAACTGCCCTCAATGACGATATCACTATCCACCAGGCGGACCCGTTCCACGAGGATGGGCTGACCCTGAGTCATCCCTGTAAGCTCATTCCATTCTTTGGTCATTTTTTATCACCTCCCCTTTATTATTTAGGCCGATATACCGTTCGGGTATTTAGGTAAATCCAGTTCATACCCATTAATTCCGGTAGTATTACAATTTCACTCTCGACATGGTAAACCTTCATCCGCGCTGCCTCCAGTAGCCTTTTTATCATTTATCACCTCCCCTAAAAAAACCATTAAAATTATTTAGTTTCTTTAAGTCCACCTTAATTTTCTTAATATATTATAATGATAAATGTTAATTTTGTCAATACCTTTTTTAATTTTTTTAATAATTTTTCCTTTTTTATTAATTTTTTTAATCCATAGCTGCCCTAAAAGACTACCATTTAATTTATGAAAAATTAGACGCATTTGCGCAATTGCGCTATAATCTAGCGGGGAATTTGAGAAATGTCCGTTATTTGTATTGCCAACCAGAAAGGCGGGGTGGGTAAAACAACCACCGCGGCCGCCCTTGCGGAGGGTTTAAGCGAGCAGAAGAAACGGGTGCTCCTCGTCGACTGGGACCCGCAGGCCAGCCTGACCATCAGCATGGGGTATAATCCGGACAGCCTTAAGCTGACGAGCTACGACGTTTTAACGAGCGTTATCAGGGACAACGGACGGTACTCGCTGGGGGACGTTACTTTAAAGACCCATAATCAAAATATCGACCTGGTGCCGGCGAACGTGGAACTATCGCAGGCGCAGCTGGACCTGGTAAATGCCTTTACCCGCGAGCTGGTTTTGAAGGAAATGCTGAAGTCCGTGCTCAAGGAGTACGACTATATCCTTCTTGATTGCCTGCCCAGCCTGGGGCTACTGACCATCAATGCTCTTTCTGCCGCAGACAGCGTGCTGATTCCCTTACAGGCGGACTTCCTGGCGATGAAGGGGCTGGCGATGCTGCTGACGACCATCATACGGGTGCAGGAAAAAATCAATCCCTCCCTGAAAATCATGGGGATACTGTTTACGATGACCAACTCCCGCACCCTTCACAGCAGGGAGGTAATCGAGGTTACGAAAAAAGCCTTCGGGGACAGGATACGGGTATTCAGCACGTCGATACCGACGAGCGTACGTTTTAAAGAGGCCCCGGCGGCAGGGATGTCGATTCTGAATTACGCCCCGAACACAGAGGGGGCTGAAGCTTATAGAGAACTTGCCAGAGAGGTGCTGCATGAAAAGAGCTAGAGTGACCGAGGAGCTGGCTTACGGCTCCGCTTTAGACCGACTCACGGGGGGAGACCGGCCGGAAGTACGCCCGGAGGTAAAGCAACCGGCACCGGCCAAGCCGGCGAACGCATCCCCGAGGTCGGCGATGATAAAGCTTTCCGTGTTCCTGAACCGTGAGGAGGACGCTTATTTAGAGTCGCTGGCAAGTACGGCGAAGTTCAGCGGGGGGAAGAAGCTTAGCAAGACGAAGCTGATAGAGGGGATGGTGCGGGCTTTCCGGAAGACGAACCTGGACGTGCGGGGGGTGAAGGACGACGCGGAG
>JAFGOC010000005.1 GCA_016926705.1 Dehalococcoidales bacterium
AGACAGATTCAGTTTATTCAAAAGACCGGCATTGTTACGGCCATGGTCGGCTTGCTGAATGCCCCCAACGGCACCAGGCTTTACCATCGCTTGAAGAAGGAAAACCGCCTGCTTGAAAATTTCACCGGGGATAATACGGACTTTTCTATCAACTTCATTCCTAAGATGAAATATGAAACGCTCCTGGCTGGTTATAAGCATGTCATGGAAACCATTTACTCGCCGCGCTATTACTATGAGAGGGTGGTCACCTTCCTCAAGGAATATAAGCCGAGAAGGGCGGCAGGTATATCTAAACTTCAGCTCTCTCACGTTATCGGTTTTTTAAAAGGCCTCTGGTACCTGGGAATCCGTTATAAAGGCAGAAGGTATTTCTGGCGACTCCTCATTACCACGCTCATTAAGCGTCCGCGCCACTTCGGCATATCGGTAGGCTTGTCTGCCTCCGGCTTCCACTTCTATAAGGTCGTGGAAAGCTATAATAAAATCCTCCTGGACCTCGAACGCCAGAACGCTTAAGCCCCCCGCCCCTTTACCCCCCTTTGCCTGCCCACCGAAGCCTTGGCGCAGGTGGGTCATGCTGGAGTCCCGCTTGTTGTGAGCCTACCGGATCCATCGGGACGAAGCATCTCATTTTCCCCTTTGTTCTCCTGAGCCGAAGCCCTCGAGCGAAGCGAAGGGGTAGCGAAGCATCTCATTTTTCCCTCCTGTCATGCTGGAGCGTAGCGAAGCATCTCAGGGTGGGGTTACCTCACCCCCTTTGTCCCCCTCTCCAAATGGAGCATCTATCTAGACCGTTTACTCGTTTATTTGGTGAGGGGGAATAATAAATAAAGAGGGGCTGCGCCCCTCTTAAACACCCCATTTCAATCTATCGTCCTCCTTTCGTAAAGGAGGATAGGAAGAGGATTTTACCCCCTCCGCCCCTCTTAAACACCCCATTTTGTGTTAAACAAATCATCCTCCCACTTTAGAAAAGGGGGAGTTAGAGGGGGATTTTTCCCACTGTCATTCCCAACCCGCCTGCCCCGTACTTCAGTCGGGGATTGGGAATCCAGTGAAATGTTGTCGTTTCCCTCCGTAAAAGAGCCTGCTTTGAGCATAGTTGAATGATGTATGAGAGAGTGACTAATTTTCCTCAATTTTTAACATTTCTTCTGGTGTGTTTAGCTCTACTTTGATACCTTCAGCAGTCTCAATTTCAAACTTTCGTTTTCTAGCGCTGTCATCATATCCTGTTTGTGATGCAAATATAAGCTTTTTGATTGGTTTAGGAACAAGGGGGTGATATTTACTGCTACTTAGAAGTTTATCTATCGTATCGTACTTAATTTGGAACGTTTTTACTTGAATAGGAATACCTTCTTGTGTTATTCCATCTACCCCTCCATCTGGATGAGGTTTTGTAGCTTTATAATATTCATTTACCCAGTCTTCAAATTGTTTGGGGGTTAACAGTTTGGTTTCCTCTATGTCACGAGTAATGTAATGTGCATTTTTGAAATCATCTATCATACCAAGTGGAATTTGTTTCTCCCTACCTTTTGTTGTATCGTATGCGAATTTATTAATATCTATTCCTATCCATCGGCGGTTGAGTTTGTGAGCAGCTATTATGCAAGTTCCACAACCACAAAACGGGTCTAAAACTAAATCGCTTTCATCAGTTGACGAAAGAATAATTCGATTTAAAAGTATCTCTGGTTTTTGTGTAGGATAACCTGTAGCTTCTGCAGAGGAATTATTTATTTTATCTAAATCCCAGACATTATCTATTGGTTGCCCCACCTTCATCGCATCTTCTAAGTATCTTTTAACACGTTTTCCACCGCCGGCATCTGATAGAACATACTCTTTGCCATTTTCATCTTTCCTAATTTTCTGTTTACGAGTACGTACATACTCTTCTTTAGATGCCCAAGGTGCAGTCCACGACCTAAACTTATTTTTTTGTTCGGCACTACGCGCATAGAAAAGAATGCTATCTGACCTAGATTCAAAGCTGTTAGATAGTATCTTATTCCAACCCGAATAATGCCATATAATTTCGTTACGAAAATTGCTACTCCCAAATATCTCGTCCATAATCATTTTAAGGTAATGTGATGCTCTCCAGTCGCAGTGTAGGAATATACCTCCAGTGTGTTTTAATACTTTGTGGCAAGCCTCTAATCTTACCATCATATAATATAAATAAGATGCGAAATCAGGTCTCTTAAGAGCAATATGACGCAGCCAAGCTGGTGCTTTTTCGCGCATTATCTCAGCTTTCTCGGACCAAAATTTCTTTGAATCCTCATATGATACTTCCATTGCTCCAGGTTGCCATACACCTTTTTGTATTTTACCTGTAAAAAACGGCGGGTCGAGGTAAATCAAGTCTACTGATTCAGGCGCAATATCATGCTTTAATACAAAGAGACAATCGCCATGATAAAAGGTATTCATAGCTTTCTCCCCTGCCTTTGTTTTCTGTCATTATACACCAACTCCATCTTAACATAAATACCTCCCCCCCTCCCCCTTTCGTAAAGGGGGATTAAGGGGGTTTTCCCCGCGACAAAATCCCCTTGCCCTTTCTCCCCTTAACCCCCTTATAATAGAGGTATCTTCCAATTCCCCTCTCCCTTTATGGGAGAGGGACAAAGAGCCTGCCCCGTACTTGATACGGGGGTGAGGGTTCATATGGGAGAGACAGAGGGTTTTTAAAGTTCAATTTTTCAACCGAATCGAAACGGATAATGTAAAAAATGAAGCTGTCTTGCCATAAATCGAAAAACGGATATTCAAAGCTGTTTAGCTTCAAAACATACGCCAAAAAAAAGGATTCTTTAAAATCGAATACGAAAAATCACCTTGGGGTTTGTGTAGGTTAGGGTTATTGTACCTTGTTTCTTGTATCTTGCCTTCGGCGCATGTGCTCCCGCGCCTGCTGGATGAAAGCCTCGAACCTGATGCTCTCGCCCGGGTCCTTCGTCCCCTCCACCACCACGTTCAGCACCGGCAGTCCGTAGTCCTGGCGGAACTGGTGCAAAAGCAGGCTCACGATTGTCCCCGGCATGCACCCGAACGGTATGATGTTCACGATGCCGTCGAACCCGTGCTCCGCGTACTCCACGACCCTCCCCATGCTCAAGATGGCTTCCCCCTCCACCGCCGGCGTCAGGTACTTGTGCCCTTTAGCGATGATGTCCTTCATCGGCAGCTCCCGCGTGAACAGCTCGATGCTGTTGTCAAACTGCCTCCGCAGCCGCTCGACCGTCGTCTCCATCACGATTTCCGTCAGCTTCTGCTTCGTCCAGTCCTTCCAGCCCCCTTCGATGCGGTGGCTGTACCGGAATTCGCGTTCGTGGTCGATGTAGTCGAACCACTCCTCGATGGGCGGCACGCCCACCTGCGCCCCCAGCGCCTCCAGCTTCTCGATGAGCCCGTCGTTGGCGAAGTGGTTGCTCCTCACGAATATCTCCCCCACGATGCCTATCCGCGGCTTCGGCGAGCTCGTGTCTATCTTCACCGCCTCGAAAGCCTGCTTGGCTTCGCTTGACAGCTTCTCCAGCACGCTCACGGACTGCCCCACGTTCTGTATCAGCTTCGCCAGGTACTCTTCATAGACGGCGTCCATTTCGCCCCGGTTGACCTCGTAGGGCCTTCTTTCGTGCGTCATTTTCATCATCGAGTCCAGAATGATGAACCCTTTCCAGGCGTTGAGCCGGAAACCCTTGCCCATGTGTATCATGTCGCGGTGATAGCCGCCCGTCTGGTCGAAGACGAGTACCGGCACATTGGTGAACCCCAGCTCGTCGAGCACCAGCCGGTGCAGCCGGTTATACTGCCCGAAGCGGCATGGCCCGCTGGCCGCCGGCATAAAGAACGCCGACCTCTCCGGCTTGAAGTCCGGCGCCATCGCCCTCTTCACGATGTCCCCCGTCGTGATGATGCTCGGGTAGCACTCCTTGCCCGTCGTGTATTTCCGCCCGATTTCCAGCGTCAGCTGGTCGGATTCCGGCAGTGGCTGGGCGTTCACCCCGCCGTGCCGCATCGCCGCCGCCAGCACGTACCCGTGGTCTATCATGTACGGTATGTACACGATGCGCTCGCTGGCGTGGTTGGACGAGATGCTGATGTGCTGGATGTGCTTGCTGATGCCCTGCGTCCTCGCGTTGCGTATCGTGTCGATGAAGGCTTCGCACCTTGTTATAATCCCTGCGTCGGCGGAGTGCTCGTCGATTTCTATCGTCAGGAAGGGTTTGCCCTCCGTTTCCTTGCTGAAGAACTTGAGCATATAGGAGTCCGGCCCGCAGTTGAAATTCGTTACGTACAGCCCGAAAAGCCGCTTGTCCTGCGCTATCATCCTGGCTGCGCCCAGTATCTTCTGCCCGGCCTTCCAGTACATGTTCGGGTGCGCCTTGATGACCTCTCCCGCCAGCGACTCCAGCGGCAGGAAGTCTATCGGTATCGCCAGCATGTTCATGTCCCGCAGCTTTTCCGGGATGTTCAGCGTCATCGCCTCGTCGTACGTGTTATAAGCCCTTCCCACCACCACGATGGCTTTTTCATCGGGCTTAAGCTGGGATAGTATCTCCTGCCCCCGCTTTTGCTGCCACTCGTTGAACTTATCGTACGCCTCGAACCCCGCCTGTATCGCCTTCTCTATCAGCGCATTCGACTTTATGCCTGCTTCGCGCGCTGTTTTCTTCAGGTTTTTCTTCAGCCATTTCCTGCCCCTGTCCGGGTGGATGACCGGCCGCAGGACTACCGGGTGCACGCCGTTTGAATCATCCAGGGCTTCTCTGATGTGAGTGCTGCTTAGCACGAGGTAGGGCAGACTCTGCGTAAGCGGGCAGTTCCACGATTTCTTGAAGTCGTCGGATAGTTTCTCCATCGTGCACTGCACCGGCATGAAGATATAGTCCGGCTTCTTTTCCAGCAGGTTGAGCATGTGCCCGTGCGACATTTTGATGGGCAGGCACGGCTCCTCCACGATGTTCTCTACCCCCTGCCTTATGATATGCCGGTTGGTGGGGTCGGAAAGCACTACCTGGAACCCGAGTTCCGTGAAAAAGCCTTTCCATAGCGGGTAAAGCTCGTGGAAGAACAGGACCCTTGGGATGCCTATGGTCTTGCCGTTGGGGTTGTCCGGTTTGTCTTTAGGGTATGTATTCAGCAGGGCTTTGGAACGCTCTTCAAACAGGTGAGGTATCCTGGAAGATTCCCGCTTCTGCTTCTTCTCCGTGCTGTCCCACTTGCCGCAGCGGGAGCCGTAGAAAAGCGGTTTCTCTCCCTCGAAGACTACTTTATGGATTTCACACCGGTTGGAGCAGTTCTGGCACTCGAAGGATGATAGCTCGTACTGCCGTTTCGCAAGGTCGAAGCCGCGGAATCGTGTCTTTTTCCCGCTGGCTTTTATCTCCTCTTTTGCCAGCATGGCTACCCCGATAGCCCCCAGGATATCGTGCTGGGGCGGCACAGTGACTTTCTTTCCCAGTACCGCTTCAAAGGCCGCTTTGACGGCCCGGTTAAAGGCTGTCCCTCCCTGGAATAGTATGTGGTCGCCGATTTTACGGTCTTCAACTACCTTGGTCAGGTAGTTCTTCACCACGGAATATGCCAGCCCGCCCACCAGGTCTTTCTTATCGGCGCCGCGCTGCTTGCAGTAGTTCTGCTGGCTCTCCATGAAAACGGTGCAGCGCTCGCCCAGGTCAAGGGGATGTTTTGACGCCAGTCCCAGCTTGCCGAATTCCTCCTTGATACTGATACCCAGCTTTTCCGCCTGCTCTTCTAGGAAGGAGCCGGTGCCGGCGGCGCATACTTTATTCATCGCAAAGTCGATAATGGTGCCATTTTGCAGGCTGATGTACTTGGCGTCCTGCCCGCCGATTTCGAATATGGTATCCACGTCCGGGCAAACATAGGAAGCCGCCTTGGCATGGCTGGTAATCTCGTTGTGAATCACGTCGGCCCCGAAAAACTCGCCGGTCATATACCGTCCGGAGCCGGTAGACCCAGTGCCCTTGATAATCACGCTGTCTCCCAGCTCCTGGCCTACCTCAAGAAGACCTCGCTTGACAGCTTCGATTGGCTGGCTGGCGGTCATCAGGTAGCGTCGTGCCAGTACCCTGTTATCTTTATCTATCACGACTACGTTGGTGCTGATAGAGCCTATATCCACGCCGATGTAGGCTTCAACAGGTTTACCGGCATCTGGCTTTACTGACTCGATATCGATTGGGTAATCATCGCCTTGCAGCGGGGACAGCGTCACAAACTCAAATTTGCGGCCAGTAATGTAATCTTTAAGGCGATGGAGAGCGTCTTGCGGCAGCGCGCCGCTCTCGCTGGCCAGTGCCGCCCCGGTAGCCCCAAGCACCGCGAAATGCTGGGGTATGATTAAGTCTTTCTCTGCCAGTTCCAGCACTTCCAGCAGTGCCCGCCGGATGCCTTTATTGGCTGCCACGCCCCCCTGGAAAGCGATGGGCTTGCCGAGGTCGCGGCCGCGAATGACCTGCCCCTTGAAGTTGCGTATCATCGCGAAGCACAGCCCGGCTACGATGTCATAGACCGGGGTCCCTACCTGCTGGAGGTGAATCATGTCGCTCTTGGCAAAGACGCTGCAGCGGCCGGCTACGCGGGGTGGGTGTTCCGACTTCAAGGCAACATCGCCGAACTGCTCGATAGGGATACCCATGCGTGAGGCCTGCTGGTCGAGGAAAGACCCTGTTCCGGCTGCGCAGACCCCGTTAATAGCAAAGTCGCTTACCTTGGGTAGTTTTTCGCCGGTCTCTTTCTGCAGGACAATAAGCTTGGAGTCCTCGCCGCCTATTTCAAGTATAGTCTGGACTTCCGGGTGAAAACGGGCGGTCCCGGCTGCCTGCGCTGTGATTTCATTGACGAATGGTATATCCAGCAGCGATGCTATAAGCTGTCCGCCTGTGCCGGTAGCAGCCGCCGCTTTGAAATGCTCGGTCGGGTATTTCGCCAGTAGCTCCTCAAGAATGGCCAGAATGGTCTCGATGGGCTGTCCTTTAGTGCGGACATATCTCGATTCGATGATATTGTTATTATCATCAAGAACGACTGCCTTTGCTGTAACCGAGCCTATATCAATACCGAGTTTCATATTTATTGCATTTACAGTAAGTTACACAAAACAATGAGTGTACTGCTATATATTATATCCTTGTGGAAAATGTGTGTAAACTGGGGAATGGTTTTGGAGGTGAGGGGGAAGCCGTAATGCCCCTTATCAGCTTCCCCCACATTTGAGGGAGGAGGGGGAAAATGTCTTGCAGGAACTATATCCTGCTTTCAGAATTCTAAGCCTCTCAGGCAATATAAATATCGTACAAAATACCTAAAAACAGCAGGTAATAAAACAGGTGGATACCGTGTAATAAATCCCGATTTAACCTATTATTGGGCAGTACTAAGTTGAACAATCAGGTGTTTAATATAAATCAGACTTTGAATAGTTAACGTAAGCGAGAATTGTAAATACAACACCCTTATAGTACACCCATCACTATAGGTAACCCAATTACTACCCATAGAATTCCCAAGATCCAAAGCCCAATTAGAACCCATTTCCATCCAAGCCCACTAAAGTATTTAAATATTGGCTCGCGGTTCAGCCAGAGGTGAAAACACAGTAGCACGATAAATACAATAACCGGGATGATATGATGTGGGTCTATTCCTTTATTAAACGGAGAAAATAATTGCCATATCCCCGTTAGTATTAACCAGATGACGCTAATAAACAGAGCAATGCTAATACCGCGTCTCATTTGAGTGTTCGCGAGCCGGGACGGATGATCGCTATCTCCAGCCACCTATCGATTATGCTAAAATTATCCATCGTCTCATATTGACTGATAAGTCACGCTATTGCAGGGAGAAATATAAGTCTAAGAGGATGCTTAAAGTCCTGGTTGAATTTATCATTTTTGTTACCTCGGCCTTGGGGCCGGACGCTGCGTTAAGCTGTTTTTCCAGTCCGTCGACCAGGGAGGTTATCATCTTACGCAGGTCTTCGGTGTCGTTTTTACTTTTCAGGGCTGTAACCTGTTTTATAGCTTCCGGTGTGGCTACATCCTTGAGTTGATTTAAAGCCATAGACAGGTTCAGGTCTTTCAGCCCCTTCAAGACGCCTTGTACTTTCTTACCCTGCTCCTGTCTCTGGCGCTCCTGTTTATCGTGCTCCTCCTGCTGACGGGTAAATTGACGGGAAAGGCGCATCAACTCATCGATGCCGCCCTCTTCTTCTTCTGGCATGTTTAGCTACCTTTATGACATGGCTGGGGAGGAAGGAGTTGAACCTTCACTTACGGATCCAGAGTCCGCTGTCCTACCATTAGACGACTCCCCAATGTATAGTAAATTATATCACGTAGTATTATTAGGAGACAATAATCGTGTATTCTATTGACACTATACCTGCAACGGGGCTATTGTTATTACAGAAAGGGGATTTCCCGGGTGCCGGATATCACTGAATTTCAAAAAATCCTCGGAGTATCTTTCAAGCGGCCTGCTTTGCTGGAACAGGCGCTTGTGCATAGTTCGTATATTAATGAAAATCCCGCTTATACTCTGGGACATAACGAAAGGCTGGAGTTCCTCGGTGATGCAGTCCTGAATTTCATTGTTGCCGAGCGGTTATACCGGGAATTTCCAGACTTGAGCGAAGGCAGGATGACCAGGCTGCGTGCCGTCCTGGTGCGGGGCGATACCCTGGCTAAAATCGCCAGGAATATCAGGCTGGGGGACTTCCTTTTAATGGGCAAGGGAGAGGAATCCAGCGGAGGGCGTAATAAGACACCTAACCTGGCCGGAGCGCTAGAGGCAGTAATAGCGGCGGTTTATCTTGACCTTGGGGCTAGAGCTACCGCAAAAATGGTCCACAAATTACTGGTTGCGGATTGGCAAAAACTCACCAGCCTGGAAGCTGAAATAGATTATAAATCTAAATTACAGGAATTCACACAATCTAAGTACCAATCGACGCCGGTGTACCGACTCATGTCTGAAACCGGGCCGGACCATAATAAGGTTTTCCGGATAGAAGTAATTGTTAACAACAAAGCTCTTGCTGCCGCCGAAGGTAAAAGTAAAAAGATGGCGGAAACGGAAGCCGCCAGACTGGCTTTGCAGGAGCTTTCCTGAGACTTTACGGAGTAGGTTCTATTTGGTAAACTGCATATGTAGTACCTCAAATACCTTAGCGAGGTGTAACTATGGGTAGTCGTGGAAATTACGCTCATCGGGAAAAGAGGAAATCGAGGAAAGACTCTAAAAAAATAGCTCCGATTTCTGTAACATCGTCGCCGGTAGAGGTGGAAGTTATCAGGAAGAAGCGGAAGCCCAGGGAGGAAGAGGAGGAATAGTCCTCGTCAGGCGCAAAAACCTTTCGGGGAGAGGTGGCTCATGGCGGGTATGGCGTCGCTAAGGGCGACCGTTTGGGGTCGTGTCCAGGGAGTCTTTTTCAGGGCCTTCGTTGAATCGGCAGCCGAACGTCTAGACCTGAAAGGCTACGTCTGCAATATGCCCGGTGGTGAGGTTGAAGTCATAGCAGAGGGTGAAAAATCAAGTCTGGAAAGACTGGTTGAATATCTAAGAACCGGGCCGCCTTCCGCACAGGTTAAGGAAGTGCTTCTCGACTGGGGTGAATATACCGGGAACTATTCGAGATTCAGTATCAGGTATTAGCCTGCTACTATATTGTCAGGCTTCGAGTTCTACTTTGGCCGACTTAATCAGGTCGAGGTAACTGATTTTAAGTCCCAGCGTATCGGCGACCTCCCGGTCGGCATCATAAGGCTCCCCGATAAATATCTTATCATAGTCTTCAACTTCGCCTTCGGCCGGTTCCTCTATGACGGAGAATTTCTGCCTTGCCTCGACGATTCCCAGGTCGAAGGGGAGGGTGAAATAAAGGTCGGCTAACACCTTATCGATGCCCAGGTTATACAGGCTTTCCCAGCCTCCTAAAGTATCACCGTGGTACTTGCTGCTGGGCAGCAGCGACAATAAATTGGGTATAGTGAAACTCCCGGTACCGTTGTAAGTCTTTAGCGGGGCTACTGTTATCAGGTAATCGCTGGACAATATGACATTGGGTACCCAGAAAGTCGGCACCGCGAAAGGCTTAGGGAGCGGATTGTCCACCTCTACGAAGATACAGTCTTTTACATCAAGCGTCAGCACACGCGGGAAATTATAGCCCAGCGCTTGATAGATAGGCCGGGTAGGTACGCCTGCGGGTGTGCCTTCCAGCAGTATGATATCAGCGTCACTGACCCTTCTAATGCTGGAGATAATCGCGGCCAGCATCTCGGCGCTAGTTGAAACCGGGTAGGGCAGTGGGTAAGCGGCGCTTGGTTTTATCAGGACGCGCCGCGCCCTGGCTACCACCGACGGTACTTTAAATACAAAATCAGAGGTATCAAAAATCAATGTTTCCTCCTCAAGGATAGATGCAGGTTTTTAACTTCACCGTTGTTCTGCGAACCGGGTATCATGGCTGTTATAGTACGTGCCAGTATATCTTTCAAGTGAGGATTTATTTTTATAGGCTCGCCGTTGATAACTACTTCCAGCTCGCTGACGTTATTCTGTGCAGTTATCGTCTTTTCAATTACATCGGCTATCCCGGCCACGTCGTCATGGGAAAATTGTGGAACGCTGATGTCTAGCGGCTCGTCGGTTACTATTGCCAGCAGGAGCTTGGGGTCGGTCAACAATTCCTTGCCCTGTTTGCTACGGTGGACTTCTATCTTGGGATAGTCGCTGCTCTTGAATCCTTCGGTAAGCAGGATATCAAAGTCCCAGAGCACGAAATTGGATATATCCTTCGGGTCGAAGAAATTATCCATACGCCGGTAAATCGCAAGGTGGTCCAGCGAGTTGATGGCCGATAACTCACTGCCGGCCTTGGTAAAACGCCAGGTATCCTTGGCAGCGGTGTCCAGGTCGTCTTTGTGATGCGAGTGCTTGACGATAGCCACCTTATAGCCCCGTCTTTTAAGCTCGGCGATTAGTTTTTCCAGCAGGGTTGTTTTGCCGGAGCTTGATTTCCCTACTATTGATATAATCGAGCGCATACTATAATTCCCGTTATATATTTACTTCTTCATTCCAGTCCAGCATCAGTGCCTGGACGGTGTCGCCTTTATTTACTTTTTCCGTTTCTTCCGGTATAACCACCAGGCCGTTGGCCAGGCTCATGGACGAGAGTATTCCAGAGCCCTGCGGACCGGTTAACCTGGCGTAGTAATGTCCGTTACGCTTCTCAATAATTGCTCGGTCGTAGATACGCCTGCCAGCGTCATTGATAATCGTGTTTTCAATAATTACGTCTATGGATGGTTTAGCCAGATTCTGCTTGCCCATCATTTTCAGCAGGGTAGGCCGCACGAAAAGCTCGAAGCTGACCATACAGCTGGTGGCATTACCCGGCAGTCCCAGATGGGGTATGTTTTTTGCCCTGCCGTTTTTGTCTCTGCCTTTTATCTTCCCGAAGGCTAGGGGCTTGCCCGGCTTAACGCGTACTTTCCAGAAGACCATTTCGCCGTCCCTGGCGATAATGTCCTTCACCAGGTCGTAATCGCCCATGGAGACGCCACCAGTTGTCAGTAACATATCTGCATCCTGTGCCTGCTTTAACTTTTTTACCAGCTCCTTTTCGCTATCGCGTGCTATACCAAGCATTTTAGGGATGCAGCCGTAGCGCTTGACCAGCCCGGCTATGCTGTAGGCGTTGCTATCGTGTATCTTGCCATCGGGCAATGGTTTTTCTACTTCTATAAGTTCATCTCCCGTGGATAGAATCGCCACTACCGGACGTCTGATTACTTTGACACGACTTTTCCCGATGGAAGCCATCAGGCCTATTTCCGCCGGCCTGATAACAGTTCCCCTTTTTAAAGTTGTCTTGTCTTTGGCAATACTCTCTCCCGTCCGTCTCACGTTCCGGCCGGGCCTGGTCTCGGCGAAGATAGAAACCTGTCCTGCACGCTGATTTGAGGAGGCGTCTTTGTTTTTCTGGTCGTCGGTATCTTCAAATTGAACGATGCTGTCGGCGCCTGACGGAATCGGGGCGCCGGTCATGATACGGATTGCAGTCCCCGTTACTATTTCTTTTTTAGGAGTGCCTCCGGCCAGTACAGTATCGGTTACCTTGAGGGTTATCGGCGATTTTTCGCTCGCCCCCCTGGTGTCCTTAGACTGCACCGCGAAGCCGTCCATGGCGGAATTATCCAGAGGCGGTACGTTAATATCTGAAATGATGTCTTCGGCGAGGACCTGCCCCAATGCTTCCATGATGGGGACGGTCTCTGCCTCCAGTACATTTACTTCGGCGAGTATCTTTTGCAGCGCTTCTTCAACGCTTAACATCACTACGTAGCTCCTTTAGCCATTGATTTCGCAATTTCCAGGTCTTCTTTTGTGTTGATATTAAAAAAGCTCAAGTGCTTCGGGTCGAATCTATCTATCTCCTCGAGTTCGATAAATCTGACCTTCACGTAATTAAAAAGTTCAACGATTACTTTTTTCCCCTGTTTTAAAATCGAGTTGATGGGACTAATACAGTTTTTTGAATATATTGCATGGAGCGGCTCATACAACTTGTCAACCCTTGGTAGGATAAAATCATAGCCATCTGCAGCCTTAATCATATATCGCAATAATGACTCGTTTAAAAACGGCATATCCGCAGCCACAACAAGGTTATAAAACGAATTTGATTTTACAAGTCCGGTATAAATACCCCCCAAAGACCCCTGCCCAGGGAAGATATCGTTTACTATTTGTATTCTAGGGCGGTTAGCCAGGCGGGGTAGGTTTCTCTCTTTCGCGGTTACGATAATTACTTCTTTACTTATTGGTTCAACGAGGGAAATTACTTTTTCAAGTAAATTGGTCTTACCGATTCTTTCTAGGATTTTATCATGACCGAAGCGAGTACTTTTGCCTCCGGCCAGGATAACACAGCTTATTTCCAAATCATCTGCCTGTTTTAAACGCGAACTTAACCCCCTATATATTATTCTATCACAGAAAGTCAAGAGAAAATAGATACCTTTATAGATATTTTTTCCTGTGGTTTTAGCTTATTCGCGGATTTGTTTTATATTCGGATATTCCCAATTTGTGTTATCGATAATTATATCGGCTACTTTAGTAGGGGGATATTTCTTCATATATTTTACCTGTGCCGGCAGGTACTTTACATCGTACTTTTTTACATTTGCCGTTGAATCCCTGATTATAGCCCGTCTTTTACTTTCTTCTAAACGGATATCGAGGTATATTTTATAATCACAAAATGCAGACAGGTCTTTTCTGAATAAAAACACGCCCTCGAAGATGATTATCGTATCACTGTCGATGGAATATTCTCTATCGACCTCATATTTATCCGTATCCGGATCCAGGGCCTTTATTTTTAACGAAAATGGCTTCTTATCTTTGATGGGTAACAGCAACTTTTCAACAATCAGACCTATATTAAAGCTCTTGGTATAATAATTATCCACCTGGTCTTTGCCGGAATATCGTATTGCTTTCGGGTTATGGAAATCATCCAGGTGTATCAACTGTGTCTGATGCCCTTTTGCTTGAAGGTAAGTTTCCAGTGCCGCCGCAAATCCTGTTTTCCCCGCCCCGTCAATCCCGTTTATCCCGATGACGAATGCTCTATCCTTCTGGTTTCTCTGCTCTATCTCTTTCTTTATCCTATCGAAAATCGGTAATCTTCGGTCGAAGATAGCCAGCAGGTCGTCGAACTTGTTAATCGTGATATCCGCCTCCTTTGGTTCCTCCCCACCATAGCCGAAAAGCACACCGATAGATAGGGAGTCTGTGTCTCTGGCAGCCTCGATGTCGTGAGACCTGTCGCCGACCACTGCCGCCTTCAATCCCCCGAATTTCCCCCTCATTTTCTTGACCAGCTCTGTCTTGGTCAGGTTATTGTGCTGGATGCACTCTACATAGTCGAAGTACTCCCTGATATCCAGAGAAGACATTACGATATCGAGGTACATTGCGGATGCATTAGTGTACTGCGCCAGTTTATAGCCGCGTTTTCTTAAGGTTGATAGTGTTTCCTTAACCCCGGGGTAGGGCTGCGCCATATCGCGGAAAGTGCCTTCGTATTCCTGGCACACTCGGTCCCTGACCTCATCAATAGACAGGTGGCTATCCGGCGGGGTGATGAATTCATAAAGGCTTCCTTTAGCTGACGCCGTAGTAATACCAAAGAAGTAGTTGATTTCCTCTGGACTGAAACTGACCGGCCAGCCCAGCTTTAGGAAAGCCCTTTTTATCGACTCATAAACGGCGGGAAGGGAGGGGATAATCGTCCCGTCCATATCAAAGATGATCAGGTTTACGTCGCTGGGATTTATCATCTGGTTTTTCTAACGTAAATGTAGTGCAATAAATGCGTATGAGGGCCGCTGCCATGGTCTTCCGGGTCTTCCATGATGCCTGTTTCTAATACTTCCATTTTCTTAAAGTGCGCCTTAAGGTCATCCTCGTCGAAGTAGTGCACATGGCGGCCAGGCTTGCTTTCAAAGGTGTTTTTCTCAACCTGTTTGCCCTTGCCGAAGCTTTCTTCTTTTTCTGAAAATACCGTGAAAAACATAAGTCCCTGTTTCTTTATTCTCCTGATGCACTGGTCGATAAAGAGCTGCCGGTCGTACTCCCTGAAGAGGTGCAGCACGTTGAAACAATAGATGGCATCATAGTTGTGCGCCAGGAAAGACATATCAAGGACGGTATCATTAAAAATCCTTGTAGCCGGGTCAAAACTCCGCGCTATCTTGCAGGCTTTTTCTGAAATTTCAACGCCCGCTACCTTGATGCCGGAGGCCGAGAATAGTATGGTATTCCTGCCGTATCCCGACCCCGGTACCAGTAGCTTTTTAACCTTATTTTGGTTGAAGAGATGCAGGGCGTATTCGGCAGTATGGCTTGGCGATTCACCCCAGATTTTATCTTCCGCGTTAAATCTGGTGTCCCAGTATTCGTTCAAGTGACTCCCAATTCTATAAAGATTGTTTCAGCACGATAATCTGCGGTAGACTGGGCAGCTTGCCGGCCTTTAGCTCGATGGTGCTTTCCTTCGAACGGGTCACGTTGCCTTTGTCCTTGAGAAAAGGCTCGACATCGGCAATGGGGAAATTAAGTTTATCTGTTTTATAATGCATTGGGATAATTACCTCGGGTTTGAGCTGCTCGCAGACCTTCGTGGCTATCTTGGCGTCTATCGTAAAAAGGCCTCCCACCGGAACCATTAAAACATCCACCTTGCCGATGGCTTTTAACTGGTCGGTGGATAGTTCATGACCGAGATCTCCCGCGTGGCAGATATTGACGCCGTCGACACTGAAACAAAAAACCCTGTTTTTACCGCGCTGGTTTCCCCCTTTGTCATCGTGGGCGGTAGCCACGGCTTTAAAGCTGATACCCTTTACCTCTTCCGTGGCTTTGACTATTTTCGGTTTGCCCGCCACAGCAGCGACGTTGTTATGGTCGCCGTGCTCGTGGCTTACAGTCACGATGTCCGCCGCTTCTTTTATCGCGCCGTGCTTCAGTCCCTCCGATGTCTCGTATGGGTCAGTCAGTATACGCGTGCCTTTATCCGATGTGATTAAAAAAGCTGAATGCGCCAGATATTTAATTTTCATTTTCGTACCTCCCGTGCCCTTATTTATTGACCTGTGCCAATATAAAGTTCACCAGCGTCCTGACGGGCACGCCGGTGGCCCCTTTGACCAGATAGCCTTTATCTTTATCGGTATCACCAGTGAAATCAATATGCAACCAAGGAGTCTTGTCCACGAACTCTTCCAGGAACTTGGCAGCGGTAATTGCGCCTCCGTATCTGTTGCCGATGTTCTTGATATCGGCAACATCGCTCTTGATGAACTCCTTATATTCGTCGAACATGGGCATCTGCCAGGCAGGCTCTCCGGCCTCATTAGCAGCGGTTATTACCTTGTCCAGTAAAGCCTGATTATTGGTAAAAGTTCCGGATGTAATTTTCCCTAATGCTATCTGGCAAGCGCCGGTCAGTGTTGCAGCATCTACGATGGCCTTAGCACCGCTTTTCACGGCGTAACTCAAGGCGTCAGCCAGTATTAGCCTTCCCTCGGCATCGGTATTGAGCACTTCGATGGTCTTTCCGTTCATCGCTTTGATAATATCGCCGGGCTTTAAGGCGGTGCCGCTGGGTAAATTCTCCGTTGCTGGAACGAATGCCGTTACGTTAATCGCGGGTTTTAGCTGGGCTATAGCAGATATCGTTGCCAGCATAGCCGCTGCCCCCGCCATGTCCCCCTTCATATCCGCCATGCTCTCCGACGGCTTGATGGAAATGCCCCCCGAATCAAAGGTGATTCCCTTACCCACCAGCCCCAGGTCGATTCCACTGGATTGGCGGCCTTTATAACTTAAAATAATGAATTTTGGCGGCTGCCGGCTGCCCTGCGAGACCCCCAACAGTCCTCCCATCCCCAGCTCTTTCATCTTATCCTTATCGAATACTTGTATTTTAAGTCCGTATTTTTTTGCAAGCTGGCGTGCCGCGCTGGCCATTTGCGTCGGCGTCATGTAGTTGCCTGGCTCGTTGACCATGTCCCGAGCGTAATTGGCCGCTTCCGCGATAATTTTCCCCTTGGCGATAGCCTGTTCAATTGACTTTTTAACCCTGCCGACTGCTGTAAATTCCTTAATCTCCCCCAGTCCGTTTTCTTTTTTTGTCATGTAGCGGCGGAACGTGTATAGTCCCAGCACGACTCCTTCGGACATCGCTTGTACGGCGGATTCGGCGCTTATTTTATTAATACCGTCTCCAATAATAACGCTTGCCACGCGTGAAACGCTTCTTGCCCGCAGGTAGCGACATGCCTCGGCGGTAACGCCGCGGACTTTATTAACGTTTAACTCCTGTTTTTTCCCAAGCCCAAGAACTACAATCTTACCAGTAGGCAGTTTGCCCAGGCTGTGCAGTAGCGTAATCTCATTGAGCTTTCCCTTGACGTCTTTTTGTTTGATAAGGTTTGAAATTACTCCATCCAGTTTTTTATCTATATCGGCAGCGGCCCCTTCGGGTTTTTTTGCCCCCTCGAAATGACTGACTACGATAGCGTCTGCTTTGATATCAGCTATCTCCCCGGTTGCGGCTTTAATATCCATTTCAGTCTCCTTTTATCGCTTCACTTCTCTCACGACTTTATCTATGATAGGCGTAATATCCCGCGAAGTATCCACGCTAAAGTGTTTGCGGTTTATTTTCTCTTCCGTCGGCCTCATTTTCTGATAGACTGCCCAGCCCGCGTCGGAATTATCATTAGCGCTTTTGCTTTCCAGCCTCTTTTTCAGTTGTTTTTGCACCAGTTCCGGAGGCGCCTTAACGCTTACCAGAATCAGCCTGGCACCAGTCCTATCGGCGATATTATAAATACGCTCGCGGTGCCGCTTCGCAAGATTGGTCGCGTCAAGTATAAGTGGTATTCCTTTCTTAAGCAGGTCTTCGATTAGTTGGTAAATGGCGCGGAAAAGACCGGCGCTCTCCTCGGCGGAGTATTTCGGCTTCGGGAAGAGTTGCTTGCGTAGAGCGTCGCTTTCCAGAATGAAAAAGGGCAGACACTCCGCCAATCTACGGCAGAAATGTGATTTGCCTGTCCCCGGCAGCCCGCTGACCACTATAATAGTGGGCTGGGCCTCTGCTTCGTGAAGGTCAGTAAAGCTGTCGGCCAGGCGCTGGGCATCGCTGATAACCTGTGGGACTTTCATCCCTTAGATTATAAATTGTTTCGCTCCGTTTGGCTAGGCAGCAGGTAAAATTATACAAAAATTTATTCACCATAGAAAGCCGCGCCTACCAGCCCTGGCCCGGTATGGACCCCCATTACGGGGGTAAACTCGGTAATATATATTTCTTTACAATCGAATTGCGCTGTAATTCTGTCTTTCAGGATAATCGCTTCTTTTTCGGCATCGGCATGCATTACGGCTACATGAAGCTGCTGTCCTTTCTTGACTGTTGCATCCATCAGCTTCAGTATACGTCCTAGAGCACTTTTCGTAGTCCGCGGCAAACCGACCGTGTGGGGGTCGGCATGATTCAGTGTAAACACAGGTTTGAGGTCAAGGATAGTGTTTACCAGCGCAGCAGCTTGAGGCACTCGGCCGCTCCTTGCCAGGTAGTGCAGCGTGTCCAGCGTAGCGAATAAATTGACCCTGGACATAACGTTACCAACAATTCTCTTGACCTCTTCCAGTGATTCATCCAGCGCGGCTGCTCTGGCGGCTGCCAACGCAACCAGCCCTTGTCCGGCGGCGGCCGTTGTACATTCCATCACTTCAATGGTAACGTCGTGAAGTGTGTTTTTAGCCATCTCGACCGCAGCCCTGGCCGAATTGTACATTGCGCTGAACTTAACCGGTTCCGTTAAACAAAGGATGCTCTGCGCTCTGCGGCTGGCTTTTCTGAAAGCTTCTAGGTAAGGCGTTGGTGAGGAGGCGGATGTGGTGGGCAGTTTTTTTGAATTACGCAGCATGGTATAGAATTCGGTTGGAGTGATGTCTATCCCGTCCCGGTAGGTCTTCTCGTTGATTATCAGGGGAACGGGCACCACTTCGATATTCAGCGTTTTTACCTGTTCCGGCGGAACGCAGGCGGTAGTGTCGGTAACGATGCCTACTGTTTTCGTGGTTGCACCTCTAAGAGGATATTTTATGCCGTTGGGACTGTGCTGCTTCCTTTTTCTCCGTAGCGCCCGGAGATGGCTTTCTTATTTTTGAGGCGTCTTTCCATAAGTAAAGGAACGAGCAGCACTCCCCACATTATTATCAACAGGCCAAGGAAAACCAGGTTAATCAGATGGCCTGTGGAATAATAAACTATAAGGCTTAATGTAGGCAAACTGGAAGCGGCCAGCAGACTCACTCTTAGCCACCGTTGCCGCAAGCGGATGAAGACGGCGATGGTCAGCGCCAGGCCCATGAAGCTAAGACCTATCCAGGGGGCGTAGTTATAAAGCCGCTGTAAACTTTCCTCGGAGAATTTGCCCGACGGTGATATCGCCAATATCCACCCGATGATTATAGGCAGCGGTAGCAGCATCAATGAGCTGAAAAGCCAGTCCCTCTTAATCGTAAGAGTGATAATACGGATGAGCCACCAGAGTGCCAGCGGAAAATAGACCGGCAGCGCCAGGAATGACCACCCTCTGGGAAGGTATAGCAGCATCAATCCTACGATAAGCACCGGCAGCAGCGTATAACCCAGCCATGGGAAAACCCAGGTGGGTTTGCCGTGGCACCAGCCGTAGACCGTCGCGGCTAGAATCAGCACCAGTACAATCGATATCCAGCCGGGATAATGCCACCAGTTGAGAACAAATAACAGCCCGAAGAGGAAATGAGGCAGTGAAGCGAGCAGCACCTGTTTCCAGCTGCCCTGGCTGTAGGCTTCATATATCTGCCTGGCGATTGACTTGGTGTTGCCCATCTGGTTAAGGCAAGTTTCAGTCGCCTCTTCCTTGGACATTCCTGAATTGGTCAACTCCTGAAGCTTGTCCTCTATATGCGCCTCGAGCTCGCTCATTACAACAGCTTCATCTGAAAGCTCGAGTCTGGCGTGGGACCGGATACTCTCAAGGTATTGAGTTAAATTCAGTGTCACCGACCTGTTCCTTTAAATCCCTTTGCTTTCCGGCTGAAGTATTAACTTGACGGCTGTGAAATAGTCCAACCACTGGGTCTTTTCCATCGCCAGTGTAGCCTGACCCTTGGCGGTAATGTGATAATAACGCCTTTGACGTCCGTTTGGCAACATTTCCCAGGTCCCTTTAACCAGACCGCTCTTTTCCAAGCGGTGCAGGGCCGGATAGAGCGTACCCTCTTTGAACTTGAAATATCCCTGGCTCCTCACTTCCAGTTCCTTGACTATCTGGTAGCCGTACATGGGCTTTCGCTCCAGTAAAGAAAGGAGGAGGTAGCTTGAACTGCCTTTTAACAGGTCACGTTTTGGTTCCATAATTAGTCACCTCAATCGCCATTCTTACTTAGACAATCTATGTATGTCAATACTATCAAAGAAATATCATCTTTGCAAGAGGGAATAGTCTATCACTTTTTATATTTTACCGGGGCAGCCAAAGGATTAATTTTCCTGAAATGTAAGCGTATATTAATCTGATTTTACGGCACCGGCCAATGCCAGTACCGCAGCGATAGCGCCGAAGACGATACCCACCCAGGAGCCATCGATGAACGAACCTAAAAGGACCCAGATTCCCAGAGAACAGACTGCAAGACTTAGTAATTTCACTGTATAGTTGACCTCCCGTTTTTTCATTTTTACTTTTCACGACTGCCCCGGCAGTGAATACCTAGAGATGCATAATACATAGATACTCTAGGTATAATAACAATAAAATTGATGCTTGTCAATCATCAATAACGGGGATTTTTTTGTTGATAAATATTTATAACTAGTAGATGATTCAACTTGAGACTGCCCGTACAAAATGCTATAGTACGGAATAACAGCTGTCTTGCCTCTGGGGGAGTGCCGGAATTGGCAGACGGGCTGGACTTAGGATCCAGTGCAGCAATGCGTGGGGGTTCGAGTCCCCCCTTCCCCATTTTCCCTAATTGATAAAAGTTCTTTCCATTGACAACCTGTCTCTGTTATTCATAAAATTTACTTTAGAGGGAGTGGGAAAGTGGTTATCGTAACGGGTGCGACGGGGCATATTGGCAACGTTCTGGTACGTGAGTTGCTGGCTGGGGGCATGAACGTTAGGGTCTTGGTCTTGCCTGATGATGATACGCATCCCCTTGAAGGATTGAATGTAAATATCGTTCAAGGGGATATTACCGACCTTGAGAGTCTTAAATTCGCTTTTAAAGGTGTTGATATTGTTTTTCACCTCGCCGGTATTATTACCATCATGCCCAGTATGGCGACTGTGCTTGAACGAGTAAATGTTGGCGGCTTAAGGAATGTAATCGCCGCCTGCCGCGCTTGCAATGTCCGACGTCTTGTCTATACCAGCTCTATCCATGCTGTCGCCGAGCCGCCTCAAGGCACTGTCATCGACGAGTCGCAGCCGTTCTCTCCCGAACATGTCCTGGGCGACTACGCCAGAAGCAAGGCCCGCGCTACCTTGCTGCTGCTTGACGAGGTTAAAAAAGGCGGAATTGATGCGGTTATCTGCTGTCCGACGGGTGTTATCGGTCCGGGGGATTTTGGAATTTCCAATATCGGGCAGCTAATTATTGATTTCGCCAGCGGGTATCTCAAGTCCTATGTCAGCGGTGCTTACGACTTCGTAGATGTACGCGATGTTGCCCGGGGTCTCATACTTGCCGCGGAAAAAGGGCAGTCGGGGCGTCATTATATCCTCTCCGGCGCGCAGGTCCAGGTGCCGGAACTCATGAAAGAACTGGCGCGTAATATCGGCTATCCCGCACCGACTTACCGTATACCGGCCGTCATTGCCCGTGCTGCTGGAGTCCTCGCCAGTGTGTATTACCGATTAATCCGTCGAAAGCCCGTTTTCACCGCTTACTCCATCGATGTGCTGCGGAGTAACTCGCTGGTCAGTTCGGCACGGGCGTGTGAAGAACTCGGCTTTACCTCAAGGCCATGGCAGGAGTCTATCTTCGACCATGTAGAATGGTTCCGCGCTGAAGGTATGCTTCCCACACGACGCTAGTCTCAACTTGACACCGCCAGTGTTGCCGTCTAAAGTATGGGATAGCTGATATTTTCCAATTCTTAAAAAAAATCCCGTATCTTTTTCAAGGAGTAAAGAATGCAGAAAATTACTGAAAATGTGTATGTAGAGAGTCAAATAAGCGCCTGCAACTCGAGTTGTGTGGTGACTAAAGACGGTGTGGTGGTCATTGATACCCCGATGGTGCCGGCCAACGCCAAGAAACATGCTGCGGCAATCTCAAAATTCGGTCAGGTACGTTATCTAGTCAATACCGAGCCCCACGGCGACCATATCTCCGGCAACTGCTATTTTGGCGGCACGCATATCGCCCATGCCGGCACGCGTGAAGCTATTTTGGCCTCCAAGGTTGAGGACATCAAGGGCATGCTTCAGATGATGTCACCTGGGACCGTTCTGGATAACGATTTTAAATACCGTCCCTCTGATATCACTTTTTCCGAGCAGATGACCTTTTATCTTGGCGACCACTCGTTTTATCTCTATCATATGCTGGGTCACAGTCCTTACCAGTTAGCCGTTTATGTCCCTGAGGAAAGGACTATTTTCACTTCGGACAATATCAGCAGGACTCTGCCTTTCTTCCGCCAGGCTATTCCCGACGCATGGTTGAAAACATTGAAAGAACTTAAAAAGTTTGATGTGGATTACGTGGTTCCCGGCCACGGCGATGTTGGCGATAAAAGCTGTATCGCGGAAATGGAAAGAACTGTAAATACCTGGATAAATACCGTTAAAGGAGCTATTGCCAAAGGGATGACCCTTGAGGAGGTTCAGAAAAAGGTCACCATGCATGAGCAGTTCCCGAATTTGCCCCACGATGAGCGTACTGCCGGGGTTGTTAATATGAATGTGACAAGGCTTTATGAAATTCTGAAAAAGTAAATTTCTTCCATCATTCCCGCGAAAGCAGGAATCTAGTGGCGGGGAAAGAGGTATAATCATGGATCTTCAATTGAAAGATAAAGTAGCGCTGGTCACCGGCGCCGGCAGCCAGATTGGCTACGGCAAGGCCATCTGCCTGACCCTTGCTGAAGAAGGCTGTCATATTGTCGCCGCAGATATCGATCATAAAGGGGCTAAGCAGACCGCCGCGCAGGTAGAGGTTCTAGGGTGTCGGGCTTTGGCTGTAAAAGTTGATGTTATTAAAAAGAAAGAAGTCGATTCTATGGTAACTCAAGCCATTGAAAAGTTCGGTAAAATTGATATCCTGGTCAATAACGCCGGCGCCAGCAGCGAGTTACGCCCCTTTATGGAAATGATGGAAGAGGACTGGCAGTTCGATATCGGCGTGAACCTTATCGGTCAGATGCGGGTCGCCCGCGCCGTGCTGCCTCACATGCTCGCCCGCAAGTACGGCCGTATCATCAATACCTCCGGCGGGCAGGGTTTCCCTGATATCTCCATCTATGGAGCGGCAAAGGGCGGCGTCGTCCAGTTCACCAAGGCTCTAGCGAGAGAGGTCGGTGATAAGGGAATCTTCGTTAATGCGGTGGGTCCTGGACTCGGCAAGACCGGCCTGGTCTGGCGCGCCCCGAAAGAAATGCTGGAGGAGGAGAAGGAGGCTTCTCTGCTCAAGCGACTCTGTGAGCCGGCGGACGTGGCAAATGTGGTGGCTTTCCTGGCGTCGGATAAGTGCAGTTATATGATGGGGCAGCTTGTCCAGCTGGGCACATCTTAGTCCTTTATCAATGTGTTCCAGGGCGGTTCCAGCTGTGGTACCGGTATCTCAATCAGGGCAGGGCAGTTGGCTTTAATCGCTTCGTTGAGCTTTTTTCCGAGTTCCTCGTGTTTTTCTACCATTATCCCCATAGCCCCGAAAGCCTCGGCAAACTTGACATAATCAGGGTTGTGCAGCTTGTTCCCGATGTGTCTTCCACTGAATTGCCGACGCTGAATTCCGCTTACCGTCCCGTAGGCGTTATCGGTGAAAATAAGGGCAACAACGTTTATCTTTTCCTGCATGGCTGTGGCCAGTTCCGCGGAGGCGTAGGGGAAACCCCCGTCCCCGCATATCGCCACAACGGGTCTTTCCGGATTGGCTATTTTGGCGCCTAAAGCAGTAGGAAAAGCAAAGCCCAGCGTGCCGAAATACGAAGAATCTATATAGCTGTACAATCGATTGACCGGGTAAGCGATATCGCACCAATAGCCCAGGTTGGTAACATCCGGCACGATTATCCCGTCATCGCCTAGCGACTCGTGAATTGTGTTGATAATAGAAATTTGTAAAGGCGCGGCTTTTTCCAGTTTTTTCTTCAGTTGGTTGCGAAAACGGGCTACTTCGGCTTCTTGCCACTGGCTTTCGGTTTTATTCCCTAGTGTCTGCAACAAGGCTTTAAGTGTCAACCCCGCATCGGCGGAAATCCCTGTCTCGATGCGGTGGTTTCTGCCAAGCTCCCCGGCATCGCAGTCTACCTGGATTACTTTTTGTTCGTATTTCAGGTCGAGCTGGGTGCTGCCGGAAGCTCGCAACCGACTGCCCACCACTAGAATGGCATCGGCCTCTTTAAAAAACGGATTAAGCCACAATGCGGAATTACCCCCGCAAAAAGAGTGGTCGCACGGTATCAGTCCCTGTCCCTCTGGCGTCATGACCACAGGCGCTCTTAAGCGCTCGGCCAGTTGTGTTATTTCTATGGCAACGCTGGCTTTGACTGCCCCTCTCCCCGCCAGGATCATCGGTCGGCGGGCATTACTCATTGTTTTGGTTATTTTCTTAATGTCTTCTTGGTCGGGTGGTATCGGCTCCAGTCTTTCAGTGCTGGTGAACGCCATTTCACCTCTCTTCGACCACAGGTCGTAGGGTACTTCTATCTCTGCGGGGCGGGGCCGCTGCGTCTTAAGTTGCCGCAATGCATGGCAGAGAATATCTGGTATGTCCTCCGCCCTTGTTGCCCGGGCGCAGTATTTCGTCAGGTAGCGGAAGATATCTATCTGCTCGTCCAGTTCGTGTAATACTCCCCGGTGAAAGCCCAGGTGTTGACTTTCTATTTGACCGGATATAAGTAATACCGGTGCCGAAGCGGCATAAGCTGTGCCGATAGCGGCGGTTGTGTTCAAGGCCCCTGGGCCGGGTAATACCATGGCTACCCCGATTTTACCGGTGGTCATGGCATAGCCGAAGGCCATATAGGCGGCGGTCTGTTCATGGCGGGTGGATATCCAGCGGATGCTCTTATCACGGTATATAGCGTCCAGGGCATCCATAACCTGCACGCCCGGCAGCCCGAAGACTACGTTTATCCCCTCACGGACTAATAATGCTACCAGCGCTTCGGCCCCGCTCATTCTAGCCATAACTTCCCTCCATGCCATATAAAAGCTAGTGTTTTTATTATAGTATAAATCGTATAATTCAAACTATTGATAAATTTTTTACTGATTGTAGAAATAGAAAAAAAGTAGGCCGATAGCTAGTATATCGACCTTCAATCATGGTAGTTACGGATTATCTTTATATTATTGAATATGAGTTATCTATCAACCTTTTGAGTATTAGACTTTTACTTGTACGTTCTGTTCCCTCTGGGTGTTCTTACTCTTCAAAAGGCCAGCCCTTAACGGGCATGTCATATTTTTCCAGGAATGTCTTGAAATCGTTTTTATCAATACGGTAATGCCCGCTTGGCAGCCGGAAGGCTTTTAGCCTGTTGCTCTTTATCCATTCCAGCACGGTACTTTTACTTACCTGGCAGTAAGATGCGATATCTCTTGATGTCAGTCTTATTCTCTCGGGTCTTTGTTTAACTGGCACGGTTCGACTCCTTTTCACAAAAGTAGGGCTGTGCTGTTTATTTTTTGTGTTTTTAACGAAGTTGGCATGTTATACATATGATAGATATGACGTGTAACAAATAAATCACAAAAAACATGTGAATTATCACAAAAAAGTCACAAATATTAGTCCTTTGTACTTGATTGTCACAGTCACTGGTCTTTTTCCTGATGGAGTGTGTTTTTGTCTTCGTTTGACAAAGCGTTATATTGTTGATAATATAAAACATCTGGGAATTGCATTGATGAGCAAGAAAAAATCAAACGAAGATTTCGTACCTGAATTCGGCGTAAAACATGGCACGCGCTCCGGTCACAAGCCGGAATCTGGTCTTGTTTTAAAGAGTAAAGTCTGGCTGGAAAAAGACGGCAAGCTTTTCATGGGCTATGGTAGGGCAACACTGCTGGAGCGTATCGACCAGCTTGGCTCTATATCTGCCGCCGCTCGCTCGATGAAGCTAGCCTACCGCAATGCCTGGCTCTGGGTAGAAGCTATCAATCGCCTCGCTCCCAAACCATTGGTAATTAAGTCAACGGGTGGCCCGCGTGGCGGCTACGCTCGCCTGACTGAGGAAGGGCGACGTATTATCAGGGAATATAAGGAAAAGCGTGCTAGCGTACGCGATGCAATTAACAAATAGTTATATATTTTTAAAATTACGCTATATTGACGATAATATAGCGTCGCTGGTTGTTTGATTTTAGAAGCGGGGATACGATAATTTTAAAAAACTGTTTTCTTTCATCACTTTTATTATTGATTGCCTTTTCTGTATTGGGGTGTGATAAAGGAGGACCTGCAAGACTTGCCGCATTCGTCGGTTCGGCAAGCAAACCGGCTATGGAAGAAGCCGCCGCGGCTTTTGAAAAAGAGACTGGCATCAAGGTATATCTTAACTTCGGTGGTTCTGGTGCCATGCTTTCACAAATGGAACTTTCGCAGAGTGGTGATTTATATATCCCCGGCAGCCAGGACTATATCGCTAAAGCGGAACGAAAGGGTATTATTGATATAGACTCGGTAGTCAAGATTGCTTATCTCATCCCAGTGATATCTGTTCAGCTTGGTAACCCTAAGAATATCAGGACACTCGCTGACTTGGCCCGGCCTGGCTTGGAAATCGGCATCGGCAATCCCCAGTCGGTATGTCTTGGCCTTTATGCCATCGAAATTTTTGAATATAACGGTTTGCTTGAGGATATCAGTAAAAATATTGCCGTCAATGCAGAAAGTTGTTCCAAAACAGCTGTTTTGATATCTTTACAGTCGGTCGATGCTGTTATCGGCTGGGACGTTTTTCATTACTGGGACCCGGATAATATCGATACGGTCTATATCGACCCAGCACAGCTGCCCCGGTTAGCTTATGTTCCCGGTGCTATCACGAAATACGCTGCTGATAGAGAAAATGCCAGCAGATTCCTCGACTTTCTGGTGTCCGAGGAAGGACGGCAGATTTTTCAAAAGTGGGGATACATCACCACCGATGACGAGGCAAGAACTTACGCACCCGGTGCCGAAATCGGTGGGGAATATGAGTTACCCGACTCATACCAGCCGTGAACTGAATCTTAATACATGGAAAGGTTAAGCAAATGTTCAGGATTTTAAAAGGGGCCAGCGGTGAAAGGGTATTCCGCACCGCCACGATAAGCGCCCTGATAATTTTGGCGTTATTTATTATTGGTATAATCGTTTCGTTGTTGGCTTATACAGAGTGGGATACCTTTATATCTGCTTTGGGCTCTAGCGAAATCCTCTTCGCCATACGGTTGAGTCTGATGACCGCTACCATAGCCGCTGTTATCTCCATGTTGATTGCCGTGCCGGTGGCTTACGCCATCTCTCGCTCGCGTTTTCCGGGCAAAGACATTGTCGATAGCCTGCTGGACCTGCCCATCGTCGTCTCACCGGTGGCCCTGGGTGCTGCTCTATTGGTCTTTTTCAATACCCCCCTCGGCTCCTCCATAGATAATAATATCCTGAAATTCGTTTTTTCCGTGCCCGGTATCGTTTTAGCACAGGTTACCGTTATCAGCGCGCTGGCTATCCGATTGCTTAAGTCAACCTTTGATAGTATCGATCCCCGTTATGAGCAGGTCGCCCGTACGCTGGGGTGCAGCAAACCGGAGGCATTTTTCCGGGTCACTCTGCCTCTGGCCAGGGACGGTCTTATCGCCTCCACTATTCTTACCTGGGCGCGTGCCGTCGGTGAGTTTGGCGCCACTGTTATGCTGGCAGGCGCTACGGCCATGAAAACGGAAACCCTGCCCTCCGCTATTTTCTTAAGCCTGGCCTCCGCCGATGTTGAGAAGGCCATTGCGGTAATCTTCATCTTGATTTTAATCGCGGTGGCGGCCCTGCTGATTATCCGTAAGACCGTGGGCAGAAGGTATCGCGTATGATAGAAATTAGAGACCTTTCATTGCGTCTGGGTGAATTCAGTCTCAAGGGTATTAACCTGAATATCCGAGACGGAGAATATTTTGTTATTCTGGGTCCCACCGGGGCAGGCAAGACCATCCTGCTTGAGTGCGTCGCCGGACTTCATCATATTAAAAAGGGGGCAATTTTCTTTGATACAGCCGATGTTACCCGCCTCGTACCGGAGGAAAGAAGCCTGGGCTACGTCCCGCAGGACTACGTTTTATTTCCTTTTCTCAACGTCTTCGATAATATCGCTTTTGGATTGAAGCAGCGTAAAATTTCCAGAGTGGAAATCCGGGAGCGTGTTAATGAAATCGTTGGTATTCTAGGTATATTACCATTATTACGCCGCGATACACGTTCATTAAGCGGCGGTGAAAAACAGCGTGTGGCTCTGGCCAGGGCTTTAGCCCCATCCCCTCGGACCTTACTTCTCGATGAGCCTTTAAGCGCCCTCGACCTGCGCACCGCCAAGTCTTTACGAATTGAATTAAAACGTATTCACCGCCAGCTGGGATTGACTACTATCCACATCACCCACGACCTAATGGAAGCGCTAGAAATGGCGGACAGGGTGGCTGTCATCCAGGACGGGTGTGTGGAGCAGGTGGCGGAACCGGAGGCGATGCTTTTCTATCCCGCGGGGGATAAGGTCGCTGATTTTATCGGCTCACCGAATATACTCGACTGCGATTACTGCCGTAGCCTCGGACAAGGTGTTATGGAGGTCGGCTGCGGCAGTCTCAAGCTGACTGTCGCCCACGAAGGAGCAGGTATAAAAAAGGTAGCCATCTTACCGCGTCATATCTATGTTTCTGAGAACCGTCCGCCCGGTTTGAGCGTCAATGGATTTCAAGGCCTGATAACAGCCATTGAACCTGTTGGCAACGTCGTGAAAATTTCACTGGAAGTGGCTGGAAAAATACTTATGTCAGAAATACCTTCCTATATCTTCGACGAGATGGACCTGGCTACAGGCAAAGAAGTCTTTATCATCCTCCGAATGAGACGCATCCGCGTCTATGAGAGTACTCGTTAAACTAATTCTAATTGTTATTAAAATTTCCTGCTTTTTAAGCCAACCTTTTTATTCTTTTTGCGTTATAATAATACAGAATACCCATTATTGGGGAGGATGATATGAAAAGAATATTATTTGGACTTCTGGTTCTAGTGATTATCTCGCTTCTGATAGGTGCCATTGCCTGTGGAGGTAGTAGCGAGGCAGGACCTTATAAGGACTTATCAAGTATCAATGATGGCGTAGTAGTGACTCAAGCACCTGTTCCAACAATAACTGCTACACGGCCTACCGTAGTACCGGCCACCACAACACCCCCCAAGGTTATCAGCCCGGAAAGCACCGGCGGGACATATTATGATATTGTAGCATCAACCGACCGTATGGTTATACGTACCGCCTATTTAATTTTAGTAGTCGATGATGTCTCCGATGCCATGCAGCAAATCAATTCCCTCGCCGAGAATTTCGGGGGTTTTGTCGTAAACTCGAATCTCAGCGAAGACAGCAACAGGCTTTATGCCTATATCAGCTTCAGGGTGGACTCCGCCCGTTTTAACGATACTCTCCAGTCCTTGCGTAATCTGGCGGCTGACGTGAAGACCGAGTCCACTACGGGGCAGGATGTTACCGAGCAGTACACCGACCTCCAGTCAAGGCTGCGCAATCTTGAGGCAAGTGAGGCGCAGCTGCTTGAGTTAATGAACCAAGCTGGTACGGTAACGGAAATTCTTACTGTTCAGAGGGAACTCACAAACACCCGCGAGGATATTGAACTAATCAAAGGCCAGATGCTATATCTGGAACAGAGTGCTGCCATGGCTTTGTTCACCGTGACTCTGGAACAGTCCAAGCTCATCGTTGAATTCACTGCCGATTCTCGCACCGTAAAAGAAGGTAGCGGCATCCAGTTTTATGCTAGTGTCTCCGGAGGTTTCTCGCCTTATACATATGAATGGGACTTCGGCGACGGTGATACCAGCACTGATGCCAATCCATTCCACGTTTACCATGAAAGCGGTGATTTTACCGTTACGCTTAAGGTCACTGACGACAAGGGGACTTCGGAGACTTATACAAGAGAAGACTACATATCCGTCCTTCCTGGCTGGGGCGCCGGTACTATTGTCGAGAGCGCCTGGAACGCTCTGGTCAGCTTCTTCCGCGGCCTGGGGGCTTTCTTCATCGGTCTGGGAATATTCAGTCCAATCTGGATAATAATCCTGGTAATCCTGTACTTTGCCTGGTGGCGTCGCCGCAAGAAGAAGAACCCTTAAATATAACGCAGGTATCTATATAAAGCAGGAGGGGGGCATTAGCCCCCTTCCCTTTTACCCCTGCTTAAGTATTTTTGATAATTTTTCGCTGCTTATCCCTTTAATAAGAACAACCTTGTTACGGCTGCTCTCCCCCTTGATGATTGTGATAGCGGATTTTCTTATCCCCAGAGTCGTCGCCAGCAGGTCTATCAATAATTTGTTAGCTTTGCCCTTTTCCGGAGCAGCGGCGACTCTAACCTGTAAAACTCTGTCTTTATAGCCGGTTATTTCATTGCGTCCGGCGTTAGGTGTTACCCTCAATGCCAGCCGGATATCCGGGTTGTAATTTTTGATACCCAATTATATGCTCTTGCTGGTTAAAGTAAATTAGTCTTCGTAGTTCTGTTTGCGTCCCAATAGAAATGCAATTGCGCCCAAGATAAGAATCATCGCCGCAAACATCCAGAATTCCCAGGTAAGTTTATAGCTGATAAGTGGTTCTGAAAATACGTCAAGAATTTCCAGAACGCCGAGTACTGCGGCTATGCCGCCTAGTGTTCCCAGGATTACAGCTGTAATTCCCATCTTTTAGCCTCCTTGTTATTTATCTTAATGCTAGCATGATATAATGATTATGGTAAACATTAAATATAGTTTCGCTTGGAGATAATATAGCATGAAATTGATAAATAATCTATATTTTTACCCAGAACAGGGTATGCTCGATTGTAATACTTATGTGATTAAGAGGGTATCCGGAATTATTATTGACCCCGGCAATCCGGATTACCTGAATAGAAAAATTGCTGCGATGGAGCAGGATGGCATCAAGCCAGAAGATATCGGCATCATTATCAATACCCACCTGCATATCGACCATTGCGGCGCCAACGAAGCGTTTAAGAAACTCTCTGGCGCTAGAGTCGCCCTGTATCCCGTCCAGAAAAAGAACTACCAGCTGGTTGTCGTTGACGGCGCCCAGCTTTTCGGCATGGAGCCGGGTGAGTTTACCGTTGATTATCTTTTAGAAGACCCCATCATCAAGACGGGTACTACTGAAATTGAGATAATTCCCTCACCCGGTCATTCACCGGACAGTGTTTGTTTTTACCTGCGGCAAGAGAAAGTGCTGGTCTGCGGCGACGTTATCTTTGAGATGAATACCGGCCGCGTCGACCTGCCCGGCGGTAATGCTGAAGACCTGAAAAATTCCATCGAAGCCTTATCAAAACTTGACATAGAGTATCTACTGCCTGGTCATATGGGTATAATGACCGATGCGGAAAAAGTAAAGCAGAACTTTGAATTTGTCAGGAGTAATGTCTTCCAGTGGTTATGACCGATTTTGAGGTAGGCTCGTATGAATTAGGACCCATCCGCCCGCCCAATGAGGCTTATTCGCTGCTTGTCCGCGTCACTCACAACTGTCCCTGGAACCGCTGCAAGTTTTGCCCGATTTACAAAAACGATAAATTTCAACTTCGCCCGGTTGATGATATTAAGCAGGATATCTTAACCGCACGGGCAATTTACGACAAAATCCTGGAATTGGCCGGGAATTCAGCTAGTAGTGATGCAATACGTGAAACGGCAGCCGATGTTTATCACAATGCCCCCAGTGATGCCTGCCGCAATGTCGCTCTCTGGATGTATGCTGGCGCTAAAAACGCCTTCCTGCAGGATGCCAATTCCCTCATCATGAAAACTCCCGGACTTGTTGAAATTATCAGGTTTCTTAAGAAGACATTCCCTGGTATCGAGCGTGTTACCAGCTATGCCCGTTCCCACACCGCCGCCAGGAAGAGCCTTGAAGAACTGGTTTCCTTGCGTGAGGCCGGTCTTTCCCGACTTCACCTGGGGATGGAGTCCGGCTCCGATGCTGTGCTGGCTTTTATGGATAAGGGGGTTACCGCTGCCGACCATATAGCCGCTGGTAAAAAAGTCAAAGCCTCTGGGATATCATTGTCCGAATATGTTATGCCGGGTGCGGGGGGGCAACGATTATGGCGCGAGCACGCCCTGGAAACAGCGTGGGTGCTTAATCAAATCAACCCTGATATTATTCGACTCCGCACCTTGACCATCCAGCCGCGGATGCTTTTATTTAAAGATGTGGTTTCCGGCGACTTTGTCCGCTCTACTGACGAAGAAATTGTCGAAGAAATAAAAGTATTCCTGGAGAACCTTGATTGTACTTCACAAATCTTTAGCGACCACATGATGAATCTACTGCCGGAGATAGAAGGTAAATTGCCGGATGATAAGGAACGATTTTTAGAAATTATCCGTACTTTCCAGGTGTTGCCGCCGCATGAGAGGGACATCTACAAATTGGGGAGACGGCTCGCCGTTTATGATAAACTTGAAGACCTCGATGACCCTACCCGGCGCGCTGAGGTCGAGCGGATACTGAATCAAATAAAACCTGATGGACTTGATGAAGTGCTGTTCAAGCTGATGGAGAGGTATGTCTAGCATGTCTGACCTGGAATACGTTATAGGGGCGCTGTTGCGGGAAAAGAGGCTGACTTTAGGCGTGGTGGAATCGGCCACCGGAGGGCTTATCTCCCACCTGATTACCAACGTGCCGGGCAGTTCCAACTATTTCAAAGGCTCCATCACGGCTTATGCTAATACTACCAAGAGAAAACTGGCCGGCGTTAAAGCTTCTACCCTCACCCGGTACGGCGCGGTCAGCCCGCAGGTCGCCGTGGAAATGGCCGAAGGCGGCCGGAGGGCACTGGTGGCTGATATCTGCATCGCCGATACAGGCATCGCCGGACCGGGCGGTTCAACGCTGGAAAAAGGGGTGGGGCTCTTCTATATAGGCCTGGCGCATAAAAACAGCACCTTAAGCCGCAAGTTCCAGTTCCAGGGTAGCCGCGAGGAAATCAAGCAAAAGGCTGCCCGTGCCGCATTGAACTGGCTCAAGGACTACCTTGTCTCATTAAGCGACTAATAGAGAACAAGCGTATGGAGATTACCCATTCCTACGAAGGATTAGGTCAGGAGTATTTCAAAGCCAGAAAGGGTACTCCGAAATTTGCTGCATTCGTTGTTTCTCATGCCGGACCTGTTTCGATTCAAGACAGGACTTTGACCATCCTTGAACTTGGCGTCGGTTCCGGTCAGCAGACCGAATTTGTGGAAAAACAGCTTGACTCCGCGGGAATCTCACGATATAAAATCCTCGCCTATGATAAGTCGTCTGACCAGCTGGCCCTGCTTAAGGAAAGAATAAAAAAGGGAGAAATCAGCAGCAGGGTAATACTAACTCAATATGATTTTGACGGCAAACCTCTACCCCTTGAAGCAGAAAGTATTGACTTTACTTATATGGCCTGGGTATTGCACCACCTGCACCATCAGCAGGCTGTAATCGGGGAAGTAGCCAGGACCACTCGCAAAGGTGGCGGATTTTTCATGTACCAGGTAACTCGTGAATGCATGCAGCACCATCCGCTTGATGAATTTTTCCCCATGAAATATGAATATGATAAACAGAGGTATCCCACTCTGCCGCAGTTAAGGCGGATGTTTCTTAATGCGGGGTTTACTTTTGAAAGACCGCATATAATAAAGGACGATGGCCCGAGATTAATCGACCGCGCGTTTCTGGAAGGTGTCGCCAATACCACCATCGATTCCGTTCTACGAATCATTAAAGATAACGACCCCTCTGCTTTTTCGGAAGGTGTTAATCGTCTTAGGCTAGAAGTAGAGAATTCCGAGCGTTCCGGGGAATTCCGTAAATATATGCATGTAGATAGAAGTATATTTTGGGGCATTAAGAAATAACCTGACCTAATTTCTGGTTTTATTGCCAACACCCCTTATCAATGTTATACTCTCACCGTATCATCATTTGGATTGGAGATTTTCCTGTGAAAAGAGTTGACGGGCGCGCTTATGATGAGCTCAGGCCTCTGAAAATAATCCCTGGATACCAGGACTTCGCGGAAGGCTCGGCGTTGATAAAACTCGGTAAGACTCATGTTCTTTGTGCTGTCAGTATGGATGACAGGGTGCCCCCTTTTCTTAAAGGCAGCGGCAGCGGCTGGGTCACTGCCGAATACGCCATGCTACCCCGCGCCACCGTTACCCGCACCCAGCGCGATTCAACACAAGGGCACGTGGGCGGGCGCAACCAGGAAATCCAGCGTCTTATCGGGCGTTCCCTGCGGGCGGCGACGGATATGGCAGCCCTCGGTGAGAGGACATTAATTGTCGATTGCGATGTGATACAGGCTGATGGAGGCACCCGTACTGCAGCCATTACCGGCGCCTATGTCGCTCTCCACCTGGCGATGGAAAAGCTGATGCAGATGGGTATTATTTCGAGGATGCCGCTGAAAAGCGCTGTCGCGGCCACCAGCGTCGGTATCGTTAACAGCTATATGATGGTCGACCTCTGCTACGATGAAGATTCCCAGGCTGCTGTCGATTTTAATATCGTGATGACCAGTAAGTGTGAATTCGTGGAAGTCCAGGGCACCGCCGAAGGCAAGCCTTTCACCCGCCAGTCCATCGACGATTTACTGGCTCTGGCCGAAAAGGGCATTCAGCAGCTTTTCAAAGCCCAGCAGGAAGTCCTAAAGGGCGGGAAATAGCTACGGCCTAACCTGCCCCGTCCCGAAAATAATCCACTTATAGGACGTCAGTTCTTTAAGCCCCATCGGCCCGCGCGCGTGCAGCTTTTGCGTGCTTATACCTACCTCCGCCCCCAGCCCGAATTGTGCGCCGTCCGTGAACCTGGTGCTGGCGTTTACATAGACTGCAGCGGCGTCAGTCTCATTGAGAAAGCGCATCGCGCTGTCGTAGTCCTCGGTGATGATGGCCTCGGAGTGCCCGGAGCCATATTTACCAATGTGCTCCAGTGCCTCGTCCAGTGAATCGACCACTTTGACGGCGGCCGTCAGCGACAGGAATTCTTTACCCCAGTCTTCACTGGTGGCAGGCACGACTTTTAACGATTTATCAGCACCGAGAATTGCCATTGTTTTCTCGTCGCAATGCAGCTCGACCTTGGCTTTATTCAGTTCGGCAGCCATCTCCGGCAGATAGCTCGCGGCAATATCGGCATGTACGAGCACCGTGTCCAGCGCGTTGCAGACCGTGGGACGCTGCACCTTGGCGTTATAGACGATGTCCACTGCTCTTTTAATATCGGCGCTCTTGTCTACGTACGTATGGCATACGCCGATGCCTCCGGTCAGCACCGCCATCGTAGCTTTTGCCGCTACCGACTTTATCAGGCCTGCTCCGCCTCTGGGGATAATCAGGTCGATAATACCGTTCATTTTCAGCATCTCGTCCACGAGGGCACGGTCGGTGTTATCGATAAACTGGATGCACCCCACCGGTACCCCCGCCCGTTTGCAGGCTGATCGCAGTACCTTGACGATGGCTGTGTTGGAGTTAATTGTCTCTTTGCCGCCCCGCAGTATCACAGCATTACCAGACTTTAAACAAAGCGAGGTTATGTCCACCGTTACGTTGGGCCGACTCTCGTAAATCGCCCCGATGACGCCGATAGGCACTCGTTTCTTCCCGATTTGAAGTCCGTTGGGCATCGTACGCATCTCGAATACCTCACCGACGGGGTCGGGTAGGGAGGCGACGGTCCGTGTGTCCGCGGCGATGCCTTCAAGCCGGCTTTCATTCAACATAAGCCTGTCCAGCAGCGCCGCGCCTATGCCTGTGGCCTTAGCTGCCTTATAGTCCTTCTCATTAGCGGCCAGGATTTCATCTCTCCTTAAAAGGATATCATCGGCAATATAATTCAATGCCTTATTTTTAATATCTGTAGAGATATATGCCAGCCGGTGCGAGGCGAGCTTGGCCGCTCTACCTTTGGCTTTCAAATCATCTAAGGCGTTTTTCATACTAATCTCCCGGTTAAGTTAAGGTGCTTTTAGATTTTCATAATATTGTAGCACAAATTGTGGCATCTGTCCTTTAGTGCATCTGTACCTGCGTGTATCCGGCCATTGACTTTTTATTTCAGTAACCTGGAATCCGCAGGCACGATAGAAATCTACGGCATCCTGGTCGGTTGTCAAAGCAACGCTTTTTAACGATAATGTTTTTATAGCCTGCTCAATAAGACCTCTGCCGATATCTCTCATCCTGAAGTCGGGGTGTACCGCAAGGTTCACAATCCAGCCGTGTGGTGATGCCGTATGGTCTATTCCAATAAGTCCGGTTATCTTAATGCTATCTGAAGAGATAAAGAGTATGTGCCCTTGCTGTGTATAAAACTTAATGAGTATATCTTCCAGTCTCTTAGGTGTGGGATGTCCTGAAGCTAGCGCCAGAATTTCTTTTACATTTACAGGATTATGTGTATCCGGATTGTATCTTTCAAATTTCTTGATATATAGTCTCCAACCGCAATAGGTCCCTGTTATTCGAACTTCCCGCTGCCGCTGAAATGAAATACGTAGCGCGGCGGCAGGCTGGTTACTGCCCGGTTGACACGCTTTTTCAGAGCGCACCGACTTTTTCGTCCGTCCTCCAGCTCGATGATATACCCCCCGCCGTCCTTAATTTGCTTGTATTCGATAAGGGTCAATTCTCCCCACCACCGGTATTCTTCCTCATGCTGGAAATTATAGTTGACATTGGCTATAAATTGCTCGTTAATGGAAATATATAGTTTACCTGTTGGCAATTGGTGCCTCCCTTTTCAGTAGCGCTAGATTGTTGCGGTGGACTACCTCCGGCCCATAATCGGTGTTTAGCAGACTCTTGATTTTACTCGATTGGGCCCCTTTTATGATTGCTATATCAGCGGCACTGTAATTCACTATACCGCAGCCGATTTGTGTTCCTTCCGTGTCATAAATCTCGACGATGTCACCGCGACCGAACCTGCCTTCTGTATCCTTTATTCCTGCCGCTAGTAGACTGCGTTTATGTTTTTTCAGCGCCAGTGTAGCGCCGGAATCGATAGTCAGTTTACCCTTAGTGCAGAGGCCTGAAAGCATCCAGCGCCGCCGACTTTCCATGCGGTTCCCCGTGCTTGTAAAATGGGTCCCGATGTGCTCGCCCTTCGCTAACCTGATGATGATGTCCCGTTCTCTTCCGTCGGCGATAACCACGCGCACCCCGGAGTCCGTAGCCAGCTTGGCGGCTTCTATCTTGGTTATCATGCCGCCTGTGCCCTTGGCGTTTTTCGTACTTTTTCCCAGTCGCTTTATGCTGGCGTCTATTTTGTTCACTACCGGGATAAGTTTTGCATTGGGGTTTCTTTTTGGATCGGAGTTATAAAGCCCGCCTATATCGGTAAGCATCATCAGTATGTCGGCGTCTATCAAATTGGCTACCATCGCCGAGAGATTATCGTTGTCTCCGAATTTGGACTCCTTGATTTCATCAATGGATACCACGTCGTTTTCATTGACGATGCAGACTACTCCCAGATCCATCAACGCCAGCAGTGTATTGCGTGCATTTAAGTAACCGGCCCGGTCGGCGATATCGGCTTTGGTTAGTAGCGCCTGTGCCACGTTGATACTGTATTTTCCGAACATCTCCTCGTATGTATGCATCAGCCTGCTCTGTCCCACCGATGCCAGCACCTGTTTGAAAGGTATGCCCCTGATTGTTTTGGTCAGCCCCAGCTTATATCTCCCGGCGGTGATAGCCCCGGAACTCACCACCACGATTTCAGCACCCTGCTTCTGTAAGCCGGCTATCTGGCTTACCAGATTGGACATTACTTTTTGGTCGAGCTGGTTGCTGCCCCCTGTCAGCAGGTTGGTACCTAACTTGACCACGAAACGATGGTACGAAAGTTTCATTATCTTACCAGATTTCTTGTTTGAATCCATATAAAATGCAAACAGTTGTTTCCATTATAACATAAGGCAGAATATATTTAATAAAGATATCTAAAAAAACTTGTTGACAGATACTATGACGGACAGTACAATAGTCCTATATGAATGTGAAGGTGAATGGTAAGCCTCTATCCAGCACTGCCGGCAAACAAAAATTATCTATCAGGCAGAGGCGTTCCAATATTGAGATAATCGCCGATATGCTGCGGGTAGGTGAAAATGGCGCTGGTAAAACAGAAATAATGTATACCGCTAACATGAGCTATCACCAAATACAGAAATATCTTGGATATCTGATAGACCAGGGTTTTATAAATAGGGTAAATATTGATAATTCCATGGTTGTGTATCAGGTAACGGAAAGCGGTTTTAAACTCCTTAAAGCCATTGATACGCTTTTAAATATGATCGAATCTACCCATGATTCGGATTAACATTTTACATAATCTTCATAATTAAGCTAACTCCGGAGCTTATTAGCCCGGGGTTTTTATTATCGTAAAGAACCCTATATATATTCCGTTATCCCTCCTTATTAATGAAACCTTAAGATAAACTTTATAATTCTTTTATACCCTTTATGTTGATGTTTATGCACCGATGATAGACTGATAATAAAGGTATTAATACACGACCCATTAAAATCTGAAATATCAAAGAGGTCAGGTTAAAGCTATGAGAAGGACTCTTTTACTGGATGAAGACGATTTAATAATGGTCGTTAAAGAAGATATCGTCAAACAGATTGATGAAAACCGCGGTGAAATGAACCGCACGGAGTTCGTAAATTACCTCATTCAATGCCAATTAAAAGAGAGCTTAAACCAGCAGAAGTGTATTACCAAGGAGGAGTTCCGGCATTATACCCGTCAGATGACCGACCTCTTGCATAACTTTCTTGAGTTTTTCATCAGCTACGGCATGTCCCTGAACAAGGGCCAGCTTGATGAGAATGTCCAAGCGTTAAACAGACAACTGGAATCGTTTTTAAACCCTAAAGAAGATATTGAAGGGCTTTAATTACACTCTGGTACATATTAACCTCCCAGTGTTCAGTTTTCTCAATTAAGTAGAACTATGTTCTAGAACATAGTCACTTCCCAAGCTATACCACATATTTTAGTCTTTTCTTGTAAGTTGTATTGTTTTATACGTTTTTTTTACTTGGAGAGGTGACAAGTGCTTAGGGCCGTCGACCTTCTACGCCAGGGGCGTAATGAAGAACTATGGCAAATGTGTTGCGGGTTCCTTTATTTAAACCTTGAAGAATTTATGACAATTCAACGGAACCTGCTTCTGCAACAGCTGCAATTGTTAAATAATTCTCCTTTCGGTAAAAAGATTCTACGCGGTATCGCACCGCAGACGGTCGAAGAATTCAGACAGCTTGTACCACTAACAACTTATTCGGATTATTGTCCCGAGTTACTTGACAAGAGAGAAGATGTTCTGCCATCAAAGCCTGAAATGTGGACACATAGTTCAGGATGGAGCGGTGAATATAGCTGTAAATGGGTCCCGATTTCTAACGACTATGCTATAGAACTTAGTAAAATATTATTCGGTATAGGTATTTTGTCGTGCTGCAAAGACTGGGGTGATATTCCGCGTGTCCCGCATACTCTTAAATTGTTATATTCCGTTGCCCCCAGGCCATATGTGTCCGGGACTCTAGCAGATTTATTACGACTACAAATACCCCTCAAATACCTGCCCAACCTGGAAGAAGCTGAAACACTGCCTTATGAAGAAAGAATCGCTACAGGTTTGAGACAAGCTTTAGACAAGGGCATGGACTACTTTTTTGGTCTCTCACTGGTGCTGGTTAAAGTGGGAGAGAAAATTCGCGATTCTTCCGGCAAAGTTGATATCCGCAAGTATTTAACCCGGCCAAGAGCCTTATTGCGTTTAGCCAAAGCTTTAATCAAAAGTCGAATCGCCAACAGGCCAATGCTTCCTAAAGATTTATGGTCTTTGAGAGGCATAATCGGCAGCGGGGTTGATAGCACTGTATTTAAGAAAAAAATAAAAGAACTATGGGGTAAAAACCCTCTGGATATATATTCCTGTACTGAAGGCGGCGTTATCGCCACCCAGACATGGGATTATGAAGGCATGACATTTGTCCCCAGCCTGAATTTTCTGGAATTTATTCCAGAAGACGAATTAATTAAGTGGCAGCTGGATCGCAGTTATAAGATGAGAACTTTATTGTTGGATGAAGTAGAACCTGGCGAAAGTTATGAGATTGTTATTAGTAACTTCCATGGAGGCTCTCTGGTTCGCTATAGAATAGGCGATATGGTCACCATTACCTCTCTCCGCAACGACCGCCTTGGCATCGATATCCCACAGATGGTTTTCGAACGACGTGTAGATGATATAATTGATTTTGTCTTTATCAGGCTGACTGAAAAAACCATCTGGCAAGTAATAGAAAGAACTGGCGTTCCGTATAATGACTGGATTGCGTTCAGGGATTCTGGGGATGCCGTGTTGCATATTTTTATTGAATCGTGTAAAGGTGTAAGTGTAAATGAAGCTGACTTATCTCAGGCAATATTTAATGAGCTTACCCGATCAGACGATAAAGCGAATACCCTAATCCCGGCAGAATATGCAGAGATGATGGATTTTAGAGTGGAAGTCACTTTGTTGCCGGAGGGCATTTTTGATAAGTACACATCACGAAAACAGGTCGAGGGTTCTGATTTAGCACATTTCAAACCCCCTCACATAAATCCGTCGCCCAAGGTTCTTTCTACGTTGCTAGGTGATACTATGGAGACAATCGTCGTTTCCAAGACTGGCAGCAAATCCCAAAACAAGTCAGAGTCTGCCGGGACGACAACAGGCTCATAGTACTTTAGTTCCCCGTACATTGGTTTGCTTACTTTAGTTACCTCTTGACAGTTATCACATTTGGCTTAATAATTGCTTCATATGAATGTATATACTCTAGCTCCAACAATTGCCATAATAATATATATTCCTCTGTTAATCACGGTGGCGATGAGCCGTCCGTGGAAAAATCGCTTTACCCTATTTATTATTTTTATATCTACTGCGGCACTCTGGAGCACCGTTGATATATTTCTGCGAAGTGATTATTTCCCGGAGCATAAATTTCTGCTCTTTCAATTGGTTGTAATCACATATTCGCTTATGGCTGTTCAGTTACACTTGTTTACTACGTCCTTCTTTCCTAAAGGGAAGGGACGCTGGATACCGTTCGCATATGGCTCTTTGGTTTTTATCATTATTATGGTTGCACTCGGATATGTGCCTGAAAATATCACGAGAATCAATAATGTCACATATCTTAATTATGGCATAGGGGTAATTTATCTAGGTATACCGCTTCTCATTCTGGTAGCTAGGAATCTATATGTTTTCATTGGAATGCTAAAAAATATGCAAAATCCTGTATTATACAATCAGGCTATATCGCTTGTTATCACTATCGGAGTATTGACTTTATTTACGGCTGGCGCTCTTCTACCGCTTGGTGAATCTTTCCCTATTCCGCACTACGGAAACCTTATTGCCGCTTTTATTCTAACCTATGCCGTTATCAGGCATCGTTTGGTTGATATCAAACTCGTTATCAAGCGTGGTATGGCCTGGCTTGTCTTGATAGCATTTGGTGTTACAGTATATTGTCTCCTGCTGGGTATTCTACAAAAAACATTCAACTTCCAGATGGATACTGCCGCTATTATATCCGCTACCACGTTGGCTGTAGCTGTATCTATCCCGGTTTATATGCTGCGTGGTAGCCTGTTCAAAATTATAGGTCGTGCTTTTCATGGCTCCAGTTATGACTATCACCTGAAACTCAACGAATTTACCGGTAAAATACACAATATTTTTAGTCTTAAAGAGCAGGGCGGAGAGCTGGTAACATTACTGGTAAAAGCGCTTAACATCAAACAGGTATGCCTGCTTTTCCCTGAATTTGATACTGGTGATTATACGGTCAAGTTCTCCGAGCCTAAAAATGATAAGAGCCAGCTGTCTAATTTTCAACTGAGGTCAAGTAATCCTATCGTTATTTATTTGGAAAAAGAGAAAAAATTTCTTACCAGGGACAGTCTGGATGTATTGCCGTTTTTCTCAAGCTTGTGGCCGCAAGAAAGAGAAGAAATCGCATCTCGTAATATAGCTATGTTTGTGCCGCTTATTAGCCGTGACCGACTTATTGCTGTCCTGGTACTTGGTGAGAAGCTGTCCGGTCGGTTTTCGCTTGAGGATATTACCATACTGGAGAATGTTACTGCCAGTGTGGCTGTGAGTATGGAGAAGGAATATCTTCGTGAGCAGGTTAAAGAGCGTGAGGAAGAGCTCTCGGTCATTAATAATTCCAGCGTAATATTATCTTCCAGTTTAGATATTCAGGAAATATTCGGCAGTTTTATAGAAGAGCTGAAAGAGGTTCTTGACATTTGTTGGGCCACCATCGTCCTTATTGAGGAAAATGAGTTTATTTGTGTGGCATTATCCTCACCGGAGGCTTCCGCTTATCAGATTGGAGATAGAATACCGATAGAAGGGACCGGTACGGCTTGGGTTGTGGCCCAGAAGAAACCCTTCATCGAGACTGACTTGGCGGAGGAGAAATGTTTCACCACCAGCAAATTTTTCTATGAGCACGGTTTACGCTCCACGGCCTATTTGCCTTTAATCGCCAAAGGAAAAATAATTGGTAGTTTTATCCTCGCCAGTAAAACTCCTAATGCGTTCAGCCGACGCCATATAAAATTACTGGAGCAACTCGCTTCTCAAATAGCCACGCCGCTGGAAAATACACAGCTGTATGCCTTGGCTAAAAAGAAGGCTGGCGTCGATGAGCTTACCGGCTTATATAATCGCCGCTCTCTGGAAGAAGTGATTGATAGTGAAATTAGTCGTCATTCTCGCTATGGCGGCAATTTTGCTTTGGCTATTCTCGACCTTGACTCTTTCAAAATATATAACGATACGTATGGGCATCTCGCCGGGGATAATCTTTTGCAAATCGTCGGACGCAATATCAAGGGTGCCGTCAGAAATGCTGATTATGCCTTCCGCTACGGCGGCGACGAATTTGCTGTTCTCCTGCCTCAAACTTCTATTGATGCCGCTCTTAGCGTGCTGGAAAGAGTGCGTGAGAAAATCGTCGACGGTGTGGATACCCAGAAAATTTCTATCACTTCCAGCATTGGTCTGGCCTCTTGGCCTGACGACGGCATATCCCATACCGATATTATTGCCTCGGCAGATGTTTCTTTATACCGTGCAAAACGTAACGGTGGTAATCAGACTATCTGTGCTTCCGGACCTCTTGCTGGATTAATACCGTCTGATTCTGCTTCAGCCAACGATAACGATATGGCCTTTAAATTATCTCAACTTGTCCACGCCTTTGCCGACATGGTTGATTCGCGCAGCTATTATACTAATAAACATTCTAAAAAGGTTGCGGATTACTCTCTGGCACTGGCGAAGGTGCTTCAACTTGATAGAGAAGAGACCTTGAAAATAGAAACCTGCGCCCTGCTTCACGATATCGGTAAGATAGATATCGATAGTGAAATATTGAATAAATCGACCGAATTAACCGAAGAAGAATGGCGGATATTTCGGAAACATGCTATGCTTGGTGCGGAAATTATCGGGCATATTCCCCAGCTTTCCCATTGCATTGAGCCGGTTTTACATCACCACGAAAAGTATGATGGTACTGGTTATCCTGACGGTCTGAAAGGCGAGGATATCCCTTTGATATCCCGTATCTTGGCTATTGCCAATGAATTCGCCGTCATAACATCCGGTAGTTCGTCTTCTGAAAGTAAGACTCATGAAGAAGCCCTTGAGGAATTGAGACAACGTTCCGGCAAAGACTTTGACGCGTATCTGGTCGAGCAATTTGTCTCTATTTTTGAATTGCAATCAAACGAAAGTAAAGAAAGGCATGGAGGTAAAGCAGTACGGTCGCTTCGCAATAAGTCCGGGCTGCGTGAAGAGTCATGAATAATAATAAAATACATATTTTCATCATCAGCCAGCAATCACTATTTCTGCAGGCTCTAGAGCAGGCATTCTCGGATATGTCGGATGTGGTTGTCCTGGGCACTATCAGCCTTAATGACGACGTACTCAAAGCAATTGATAATCTCCCGCCGGATGTTGCTCTTCTTGACCTTGATGGTTCATCGGAAAATGGAATTGAACTGGCGCGTAAAATAAGGCAGCGGTCGCCCAATATCGGCGTTATACTGCTGACCTCCAATCCCGATGATAACCAGCTTTTTATGGCTATCAAGGCGCAGGCAGTGGCTTATCTGAATAAAGAAGTGACTGCGTCCCAGTTAGTTGACGTTATACGGCGTGTTGCTAAGGGCGAGCATCCTATTAATGAAAGCCTCACCAACCGGCCAAAGGTGGCAGAGCACGTGCTGCAGCAGTTCCAGGAACTCACCTCCCGAGCTGAAGCTGGTCCCTTTATTTCGCCCCTCACTCCCCGTGAAATTGAGATACTGGAATATATCGCCCAGGGTTACCTGAACAAACAGATTGCTGCCGAACTCGGTATCAGTGAGCAGACGATTAAAAACCATGTTACCTCGATACTGCGTAAACTCAATGCTAACGCCCGCACCGAGGCTGTGGTTGTGGCTATCAAACAGGGATTAATCAAGATAACCTGAACGCTGTTAATAAGCGCGTGAAATACACTCACATTGAATATGGTGTTTTTCAAGGCGTCCACCGTATGTCATAATTAAAAGGTGTCCGATACCGGCTTCTATGCCATTCTTATTATCGCCCTGGGTTTATCTGCTGATTGCTTTGCTGTAGCATTAAGCTCAAGTATCGCTGCTGGCCGGTTTTCGCTTTCAGGATTTTTTCGTTTTCCCCTCGCTTTTGGTATCTTCCAGTCATTAATGATTGTTATCGGCTGGCTGGCCGGGCGCACTGTCATCGATTTCATCTCGAATTATGACCACTGGCTGGCTTTCGGTTTGCTGGCTTTTATCGGCGGCAGGATGCTCTGGGAAGCCTTCCGCGAAGAGGACGGGGGAAAAACTAAAAAGAACATCAACAGCTGGTTTACTCTTCTCGCTCTATCTGTTGCCACCAGCATCGACTCATTGGCAGTGGGATTAAGTTTCGCCTTTTTAAAGGTGGATATATTGCTTGCGGCCGTAACCATAGGCTTAATGGCTTTTGTTATTACGGTGCTCGCGCAGCTAATCGGCAACAAGGTCGGTGCGATGGTCGGCAAACGCGCTGAGATAATCGGCGGTCTTATTCTAATCGGCATCGGCGTCAAGATACTCTTAGAACACCTACTCTAACTCTCCTCGCTATGCTAGAATAGTCTTGGATACAGCAAGAGAGATGGAAATTGGCAAGTAGTCTTATAAAAGAACAGCTACAGCGTTTGCCTGACCGCCCTGGCGTCTATATTTACCGTGACGACGCTAAAAATATCATCTATGTGGGTAAGGCGACCAGCCTGCGCCACCGTGTCCGTTCTTACTTCCAGTCGCCCCAAAAGCATACGCAAAAGATGCAGCGTATGGTCGCCCAGATAGCTGATATTGATTTTTATATCGCCAGCTCGGAGCAGGAAGCTCTTATCATGGAGCTTAACTTTATCAAGCAGTACCGACCTCGTTATAACGTTATGCTTAAGGATGATAAGACTTTCCCTTACTTGAAAATAGATACCAGGGAAAAATGGCCGCGTGTCTATGTCACCCGTCGCCTGGAGCAAGACGGCGGACGTTACTTCGGTCCATTTTCCAGTTCCGGTTCGGTCAAGCAGACCCTCCGCGTCATCAAGCGGATTTTTCCGGTGCGTTTTTGCAGTAAAAATATTGCCGATCAGCCACGCCGGCCTTGCCTTGAATATCACCTTGGGCACTGCCTAGCTCCATGCACCGGTAACGTCCGCCCCGAGGACTATGCCCAGGTTATCAAAGAGGTGACTCTGTTCCTAGAGGGCAAACGGGATAATGTTATACGTGAACTCCAGGCGAAAATGGACCGCGCTTCTGAAGCTATGGACTTTGAAAGCGCCGCCCGCATACGCGACCAGATACACGCACTGCACGAGGTTATTGAGGGAGAGAAAATCGCTGCCGTTATCCGCGGCGATGAAGACGTTATCGCTTTCGTCCAGGATGGCGACCAGGCTTATGTGCAGGTATTGTTCATACGTGATAACAAATTAACAGGTCGCGAGGGTTTTCTCATGCGGGGTACCCATCAGGAAGACCCTACGCAGGTTATGAGTAACTTTATCAAGCAGTATTATTCTTCCACCGTCCAGATTCCTCCCTTGTTGCTCATCCAGTACCCCGTGGAAGATCGGCAGGTCATCAGGGAATGGCTTAAGACCAGAAGGGGCGCCTCCGTCGATATAACCGTGCCTCGCCGCGGCGTGAAGAAACAACTGATCGATATCGCTGCCGAGAATGCCCGGCAGGGACTTGAACAAATCAAGATAAAAGAAATCAGCGCGAGCGAATCACCTGATATCACCTTAGCCGAGCTTGAGAAAGCACTAAAACTAAAAGCCCTGCCCCTACGCATGGAAGCCTATGATATCTCCAATATTCAGGGCTCCTCCGCGGTTGGCAGCATGGTCGTCTTTGAAAAAGGTCGGCCTAAATCAGCCCATTACCGGCGCTTTAAAATCAGGTCCGTCGCAGGGTCTAACGACTATGCCATGCTGCAGGAAGTGCTACACCGCCGCTTCAAGCACAGTAATGCCAAAGACGCCTCCGCCGCCGGTGCCTGGAGTGTCATGCCCGACCTCGTGCTTATAGATGGCGGCAAGGGGCAGCTTAACGCCGCTCTGGCTGTCACTAAAGAACTGGGTGTAAATGTTCCTATGATTGGCCTCGCCAAGGAAAACGAGGAGATATTTCTCCTTGGCAGGGCAAAACCGCTGGTCTTACCAAAATCCTCTCCGGCCCTCCAGCTCCTCCAGCGCTTGAGGGATGAAGCGCACCGTTTTGCCATAACCTACTTTTCCAGTCTACATCGTAAAAAGACCTTCGCCTCTCTTATGGACGGTATACCGGGCATCGGTCCCCGGCGTAAAAACGCTTTGTTACGACATTTCGGCTCCATTCAGCGTATCCGGGAAGCCTCTCTTGAGGAACTTGTCGCCGCTGCGGGTGTGTCTCGCAGTCAGGCGGAAAAGATAAAGGAGTATCTCTAGCAATGCCGGCCAATCTTACGCCGCAGTACCTCGAAGCGGAGAGGAATTTCCGCAACGCCAAGACCACCCAGGAAAAAATCGCCTGGCTGGAGGAAATGCTGGCTGTCATGCCCAAGCACAAGGGCACCGACCACCTCCGCGCCGACCTGCGCACCAAAATCGCTAATCTCACCAAGTCCCTGGATAAGAGAGCGGCTACCGCCCGCTCCACCACCAAGATAGAAAAAGCCGGCGCCGCCCAAGTGGCTGTCATCGGCCCACCTAACACCGGCAAGTCGCAAATCGTCGCCGCCCTCACCAATGCCAAGCCCACTGTCGCCGCCTACCCGTATACAACCCAGGCCGCCACCCCCGGCACAATGCACTATGAAAACGTCCAGATACAGCTTGTGGATACACCGCCTATCGGCGAGCAGCCGCCCGAATGGTGGCTTTTGAATATTATAAGAAGGGCAGATGCCCTGTTAATCGTCGTTGATTTGAGTCAGGACGCCTTCACTCAGACTGATTCCTTATTGACTTTATTGAAAGAAAAAAACATTGGCATTGGTAAAAGTGAGGAACCGGAGGATGAAGAATCTCCCATCAGCTATAAAAAAACATTACTGATTGCCAATAAAAACGACCTCGACCCGGATGGCTCAAATTTCCGCGATTTGCAGGAGATGTACGGCGAATTGCTCCCCGTGATTGCCGTCAATGCCGCCTCCGGCAACCTGGACGAACTTAAAAAACAGATTTTTCAAATGCTGGATGTTATCCGTGTCTATACCAAGACCCCGGGCAGCAAGCCGGATATGACCGAGCCCATCATACTGGAAAGGGGCAGCACGCTGGAGATGGCGGCTGTGGCTATCCACAAGTCTTTCGGCCAGCGCATGAAATATGCGCGCGTCTGGGGCTCCGGCAAGTTCGACGGAGTCATGGTCAAGCGCGACCACGTTTTACAGGACGGGGATATTATAGAACTGCATGTCTAAAAGGAGTTTACTCTCATTATGAAAAAGACCGCTATCCAGCTTGATTTTGATGGCACTGTAACCGAGGAGGACGTTAGTTTACTCCTGCTGGATGAGTTCGCAGGAAGCCGATGGCGGAAATATCTCGAGGAGTACGCCTCAGGTAAAATATCAGTCGGCGCTTTCAGTACAAAGGTCTTCGGAATGATAAAAGCCGATGAAAAGACCTTAACTCACTACGTGCTGAATTCCCCACGCGTTAAAGTCCGCCCCGGCTTGAGGGAATTTATCGACTACTGCAAAAACAGGCGTATAAAAGTCCTCATTGTGAGTCATGGCCTGACCTTTTATATCAAGGCTATTTTAATTAAGCTCGGTATTAAAGGGCTGGAGATTCACGCGGCAGAGAACGTCTTTTCTCCCGACGGCATCAAGGTTCGGTATCTCGGGCCCGACGGCAGGGAACTGGAGGCGGGTTTTAAGGAAGCCTATATGGACATACTGAAACAGGAAGGGTATCAGGTCGTCTATATCGGCGATGGCAACTCTGATATCTATCCGTCACGCAAAGCTCAATACGTTTGTGCCACCGCTAAACTTCTACAACGCTGCCGCGCGGAAAAGCTTAAGTGCTATCCTTTCAGTGACTTCTACGGCATTATAAAGATAATTGACAGTCTAAAGGTTAACTAATCGGTTTTAAGCGTAATCCCTATCGGGCAGTGGTCTGAACCCATTACCTCCGGCATGATAAAGGCGCCGGTGACTGACGGCCGCAGGTTCTCACTCACGAAAAAGTAGTCGATTCTCCACCCCACGTTGCGCATCCTCGCGCCGGTTTTCAAGTCCCAATAAGTATATTGTTCAGGCTCTTTATGGAATTGCCTGAAGGTATCCACGTAGCCGTGGGCAACGAATTTGTCCATCCAGGCCCGCTCTTCCGGCAGGAAGCCGGTATTTTTTACGTTTTCC
>JAFGOC010000001.1 GCA_016926705.1 Dehalococcoidales bacterium
GCGATAACGTCGCCGCCCAGTCTCAAGTTGCTGAAGACGGAGCCGCCCCGCTGGGCCATCCCCAGCACCTCCGAGCCTTTGACCGCCACGTTGCCCCTGACGGCCGCGCTGCCTAGAAGTTCCGACACCAGAACGACTCCCTGTCCGCCGACCCCGCAAATTATGATGTTGATTTCTTTCTTTGCAGTCATTTTATTCACCTGCCTTTATCGCGCCGTGGGGGCAGACCTGGGCGCAGACCCCGCAGCCCGGGCACCCGGCGGCGTCCACCGCCACCTTGCCTTTATCTGTGATTAAAGCCGGACAGCCCAGCAAGTCGATGCATATCTTGCAGTCGCACTGGAGGCAGCGTCCGGCCTCTTGAATTGCCTTCTCTTTAGTCAGGCCGGTCTCTACCTCCTTGAAGTTACCTTTCCGCTGCGCCACCGGAAGCACCGGCATGACCGTTCTTTGCTCTTCGAGGATGCCCCAAGTATCCACAATCAGCTTGCTTTCAAAAATGTCTTCGCCTTCACGTCCTTGATTAAGAGGTTCTCCCTTGAGATATTTATCGATAGATTTAGCGGCTTTCCTGCCCGCTGCCAGTGCCTGGATGACCGTGGCAGCGCCGGTGACGACATCACCGCCGGCGAAGACACCTTTAACATCGCTCGCCAGCGTAACGGGGTCGGCTTTGATGTAGCCTTTAGATACGGCTTTAGCATCACTCCCAGTCATAAAGGCAAGGTCAGGCTCCTCTCCTACCGCGGCGATGATAAGCCCGGTCCCAATAACGAACTCCGAGCCTGTTACCTGCACCGGACGGCGCCTGCCGCTGGCATCGGGCTCGCCGAGCTTTATCTTGAGACATTCAAGTCCGGCAACTTTACCGTCCTTAACAACGACTTTATTCGGGCCGGACAAAAGGGTGAGTTTAACACCCTCGTGCTCGGCTTCGTTTACCTCATCGGCGATGGCAGGCATTTCAGCGCGTGAACGGCGATAAACGATATTAACGTCTTTGAAGCCGAGCCGAACACAGGTACGGGCGCAGTCGACCGCCACGTTGCCGCCACCCACCACCACGACCTTATCCGCCACATCGACCTTTTCGCCGGTATTCACTTTATAAAGGAACTCGGTGCCGTCGATTATGCCTGCGGCTCCATCGTTGGCGATACCGAGGCTGCGTCCCTTATGCGCACCAGCAGCGATAAAAACGGCATGGTAGCCCTTTTTCAGTTCGGCAAGGGTGATATCCTTACCGACCCTGGTATTGAGCCTGATTTCCACGCCAAGCTTACTAATGATAACCGTCTCTTTGCTGATAACATCGCGGGGGAGGCGGAACTCGGGGATGCCGACGGCCATCATGCCACCCAGCTTTGATAGGGCTTCAAAGATGGTGACCTGGTACCCCATTTTACGCAGGTCGTAAGCCGCCATCATGCCAGCGGGACCGCCACCGACGATAGCCACTTTCTGTTTCTTCTCCACAGCGATGGAGTAGTCTTCCTTATACTTGCCAAAATCGGCAGCAGCGCGCTTGAGGGCGTTAATGGCGATGGGTTCCTCGACCTCACTGCGCTTGCACTTGGCTTCGCAGGGACGCGTGCAGACCCTCCCGATAATGGAGGGGAAGGGAAGGGTCTCTTTTATCAGGGCCAGCGCCTCGTCGAACTTGCCTTCCTTAATCAGGCCGATATAGCCGCGGATATCGATGTGCAGAGGGCAGGTGGCCTGGCAGTAAGGCGGGCTGCCCGACAAACATTTTTCTGGGTCGACGATGTATGGGACGGTCTTTTCGCCAGCTCTTCTCTTTACCCGTTGGTCGAGGATACTGCAGAGTCGGCGTGCGACGACAACAGAAGGTCCCTCAAATTTAATAGCTTTCTCTAAAACATCGATAAGCCGGGGCAGGTCGAAGGCATCTATGACTTCCACAAATTTAACGCCGCTGGCGAGGGCTATGTCCTCTATTTTAATATCGTGACTGGTATCACCGGAGGCGCCGGGGTGGGGCTGGAAGCCGGTCATGCCGGTAGTGGAGTTGTCCAGCACGACCATGGTGATATTGGCCCTGTTATAGACGGCGTTAATCATCGGCGGGATGCCGGAGTGGAAAAAGGTGGAATCACCGAGATGAGCAACCACCGGTGCATCGATGGTATGTGCCAGTCCGTTGGCAATACCGAAGGCGCCGCCCATGCAGATAGCGACATCGTCGGCATTGAGAGGCTCATTGGCGCCGAGGGCATAGCAGCCGATATCGCTGGTCTTGACCGGCTCTTTGCCGGTCTCCTGCTGGTAGCGCCGACTGGCGATATTGATGGCATAGAGTGAGGCGCGGTGCGGACAACCGGCACACATGGTGGGCGGGCGGATGGGTAAGAGGGCATTGGTCTCCTGCCTTAATTTATCGATTTCCGCAAAATCGACTGGTGGCCTGGCGCCGGTCAGCTTGCTTAAGGCTTCGGCGACTTGGCGGGTGGAAAGCTCGCCGGCCAGCGGAATTAAACCCTTGCCGTGTATTTTAACGGTGAGGTTATTCTCCTGGGCAACAATTCTGACCGCATCCTCGACGAAAGGCTCAAGCTCCTCAACAACCAGGACTTCCCGGACGGACTCAAGCAGCCGCTTCGTCAGCTTTTCCGGGATGGGATAAGGCGTGCCGATTTTCAGCACGGACACCTTATCTTCCAGTCGCATCCACTTGATAGCCTCCAGGGCATAGCCGTAGGAGATACCGCTGGCAATGACGCCTAACTTTGCATCTTTTTTCAGCGTAAGGTGGTTGTATGGCAGAGTGTCTGCTATAGCCTTAATTTTAGACATCCTCTGAATAAGAAGTCGGCGGTTAACGCGGAAATTAGCCGGCAAGCAGACCAGCTTTTGTGGGTTCTTGACAAATTTGCCCTGCTTTCTCTTCGCTTCGATGCCGCCGAGAACAACGTCGCTGCGGGCATGGCCGATGCGGGTCACCGAGCGCACCATGAACATCTGGCCGTATTCCTCTGATAGGCGGAAGGCATCCGCCATCATATCTTTAGCTTCCTGGGCAGAACACGGCTCCAATACCGGTATGTAAGCCTGCCGAGCGATATAACGGTTGTCCTGCTCGTTCTGGGAGCTCCACTGGCCGGGGTCATCGGCGGAAATCAAGACCAGTCCCCCCAGCCCCATGTAGCTGGCGGACGTTAAGGCATCATGGGCGACATTCACGCCGACGTGCTTCATAATGGAGAGCGACCTCAAGCCGCTGATGGCTCCGGCCATAGCTACTTCAAGGGCGACCTTCTCGTTAATCGACCATTCGGCGTACATATCGAGTTCAGCAGCGGCTTCTACCAGCGCCGCGGTGATTTCACTGGAGGGAGTGCCGGGATAAGCGGCCACGACCTGCACGCCAGCTTCGATAGCACCCCGGGCGATAGCCTCGTTGCCGAGCATGAAGAGGGTAGCGCCGGGGGCATTGGAGGTAATCGTAATATCAGCTACCTTGTTCAAGACAGTCCTCCTGACAAGAAAATTCCGTCTTTATTTCCTGCGTGGAGTCGGTTTGCAGATGGTTCTCCGGGCGGCAGTCATGCAGACGGAGAGAAAAAAGTCCTTTACATATATATTTTACACGCTTGGACGAGGGCATGGCAAACGCTTTGACATTAAATCATAGCAGGTGTAATATAATTTCACCCGTAATAGGAGGCACACAATTGAATATCAAAGACTTCATAGAGAAATTTATCAAGGCGGAAGACGAGGCATGGATAAATAGGAATTTTATGCCGCTGGCGGCACTTGAAGACCCCAAAGTTGTTTATCATTTTATAGTTTTAGGTGCGGATATCGATGGGTTCGCGGCGCACAAGCAGCAAATCCTCGACTCTCTGGCGTCGTACTCCGATATCAAGCAGGATTGGAAGTATTTAACCGGAGAAGGCAATCTCTTCGCGCTCTTATACGAGGCGCATTATATCTCCAACGGCACGGTCCCAGGTCTGCCGCCGGCCGGAGGCAAGGTAGACGTTAACTTGATGTTCCTTTTCCGCCTTAAGAACGAAAAAATCGTCGAAGCCTGGGTAAACGGCACGATGAAGGGCATCGACTTCAACGTTTATTTGAAATAACTTAAGAAAATACCTAAAACATGATAACGTTGCGTATCACGTCGCCTTTTTCCGAGGACTCAAAAGCCTCGTTGATTTTATCAAAAGGATAATGGCCGGAAACAAGCTCATCCAGCTTGAGTCGGCCGATTTTATACAGTTCAATCAAACGTGTAATATCGATTCTCAAGCGTATCGCCCCCATGGCGCTACCTGTAAGTTTCTTGCCTGCCATGAAGTCCAGCGGCGAAAAATCGGAAAGCTTCTCACCATAACCGTGCCCCACGATAACCGTCGTGCCGTCGCGGGCGGACATCATAAACCCCTGTCGCAGAATATCGAGGCCCATCACAGCAACGATGACAGCATCGGCACCACGTCCATAGGTAATCTCATGGACTTTTTTGACGGGGTCTTTGTCTGTTTTGGCGTTGACCGTGTGCGTGGCACCGAATACCTTAGCCTTTGCCAGCTTGCCGTCCTTCACATCAACGGCGATGACCGGATAAGCCCCGGCAAAAACAGCCCCCTGTATTGCATTAAGCCCTACACCACCACAGCCCACGACTGCCACACTGCTATTAGGTATAACTTTAGCACGGTTGACCACCGCCCCGAAACCCGAGATAACGCCGCAGGCAAGCAGGCAGGCGCGGCCCATAGGCAGGTCCTCCGGTATTTTCACCAGGTTCACCTCGGGAATGACGGCATATTCGGCAAAGCCGGCCACGGCGCCGGCAAACTGAGTAAGTCGCTGGCCTTTTTTATTGGTAAATTTCCCCTCCCCATTCAGGTAAAGTCTGTTGGTGGTGCACTGGCTGGAGAGTCCGACACGGCAATAATAGCACTGCCCGCAGCCCTCCGGGATGATGCTGGCAACCACGGGGTCGCCGGGTTTAACGTAAGTAATGCCCTCGCCTACTTCCTCCACATAGCCGGATATTTCATGACCCGGTATTGCGGGGAGAGGAGGTCGACCGTGTTCCCCTTTTATAGCGTGGATATCCGAGTGGCAGATAGCCACCGCCGCCAGTTTTATCTTGACCTCCCCTTTGCCGGGAGGATCCAGGATTACTTCCTCTATCACCAGAGGTTTGCCGAATTCGTAGCAGACAGCCGCTTTCATGTGACCTCCTTTGAAATATCGCGTGAAATTAAGTAAGTCAATATGCAGTCTACATACTGGAAACATTCAATGTCAAACACCATTAATTTGATAATTTAATCTATTTAAATGTAAACTTAAATTCAAGTACAAGTAAGGAGGGCTGATAATGGCCAAAAAGAAATACGACAAATACATCTACGAGTACGACCCCAAGATGTTCCCCAACGAGCGCCGACCGGTGATGGCCTATATGGACAATAACCTGGCAAAAGGCAGTAACTTTTACCTGATACACTGGATAATGCCGGGCTTCGGCATGCAGCCGGAATGGGATTTCCCTTACGCGGGGCACCCGCCGCACATCCATAAAGACGCCGAGCTGCTTTTCCACATCGGCACCGACCCCAATAACCCGATGGACCTGGGGGCGGAGGTGATTATGTACCTGGGCCCGGAGCTGGAGGAACACCACATCACCCGCACCTGCTGCATCTGGATACCCCCGAATTTCATCCATTCCCCCTGGAAACCCGTCCGGTGCGACCGACCCTGGATATTCATGGAGTTCAATCAGGGGCCAGTGCACACGGAAAAGTCCTATCGCCAGATACTCCCCAAAGACGCCCGCGCCAGAATGGACTGGTCGATGTGGCCGGACGATAAATACCCGGAGATAATGGTCTAACGGACGCGCATCAGGTATATAAATTCACTTATGGAGGATAAAGTGGCTTACAGGATAGATACCAAGAAATGCTTAAAATGCGGACTCTGCGTTACGCAGGACTGCCCCGAAAACGCTTTTGTTGTAACTAATAAAGTCAAAGAGGATGACGGGCTAATACTTTACACGGTAATAATCGATGAGAATAAATGCACGGAATGCGATACCTGCTTTTCCCACGAATGGTGGTGCCCGGCCAAAGCCATTATAAGGGGATAAAATCAACTCTAAAAATTTATAATTTCAATAGGAACACTACGCAAGTCCCGTTTGAGGAGGCGATACAATATGGCCGGGCTAAAATACAGTAAATATTTCCTCCATGAGCTGCCGGAGGAACAGCGTAAAAAAGGCTTCGGCAGAATGCCGTCGATGGTGGTTTTTACCGATAACGATATCATGGAAGGCAGCAAGTATTTTTCCGTGATGCTAATGGGCGAGGAGTCCACTAAAGGGGCGGGACACGGGCCGCACATCCATGAGGACCCGGAACTGCTGGTGGCGCTAGGCACCGACCCGGCTAATCCCCGCGACCTCGGGGCGGACATGGAAATGTGCATGGGACAGGAAATGGAAAGCCACATCATTACGGAGTCGACGATGATATGGATACCGCCAAAATTCGTGCACTGTCCGTTCAGAGTATTGAAAGTTAGGCGGCCTTTCCTCTTTATCCAGTGCCAGTACTCCCCCAAGCTGACAGAGACCTCTCTGAAAAAGCTTGTCTCTAAAGAGATGCAGGAAAAGATGATTTTCATAAACGCCGACGGCAAACAAAAAGACTAGGGCATTGGTTGGTATAAAAGACTATTTAAAGGGTCACTCTAGAGCGTATATAAAAGTGTTGGAGTGACCCTTTTATATTATTACAAACCTATTGATTTTATGTCAGCCTCCGTGCTACTATATCAAAAAATAAGACTATATAAATTGTAGTAAAGACCGGTCGGAAAGGAGGCGCACATGGATTTCACGATTGAAAATGTTACCGCTGGAATTATCGGGCTGGGAGTTGTGGTCCTTATCGGGGTACTCGTGATTGCCTGGTTTTACTTACGAGGTATTCATAACAAGTTCGCATCTCTGGAAAGAGATACCAAAGTATTTAGCGACAGCGCCAAGAGCTTGAGCCTGGATATTAAGTCGCTGACCTTGAGCCTAAGCGCCCTCGGACAGGACATCAGGAACATGAACCAGTATTCCGTCTCCTTGAGCCAGGACATTAAAACACTTAACCAGAATATCGACGGTCTCGGCGCCAACATTGAAAAATTAGGCGGTAGTGTCTCCGGACTGATTGAAAGCCAGAATAAAACGACGGAAGCCGTCGGCAAGGTAGAACAAAAACAGGACGACGAAGCCAAATCCATCGAGCGTATCTCCAAGCATTTTTCGGAGTAGCAGAAAATAGCTTATTACATGTAATAAATAACGATTACTATATATCCAAGGAGGTAATAGCGGAGCCATCTCGCTTACCTCCCTTTTTCATGTTAATAAACCATTCATCGCCACTTGCCAAAAGGGACAATTTCAAGGTATACTTATATGGTTAATTATTTATTTTTACGGTTGGGAGGAGGACCCCATGGAACAGTTCAATTTTCCTAAATGTCAGAAATGCAATACTGGTGACCTTGTACCTTTATCCGATTTTGGCAGTCAGGGAGCATCCATACAATTTAAAGCCTGGGTTTGCACCAATCCCGATTGCGGCTTTAATTTGAAAATCAGGAACGGTGACGTCTACAGAGACGAACCCATCATGAGCGGCGCTATGCATAATTCCCGCGCCAGATAGTATTTAACAAAATCGCTTTACAGACTGATTACTACGGATGGCAACCGTGCTTCCTCAAATATCGAATCTAAAGAGGGTAGCACTAGACCTGTTTTTCCCGCC
>JAFGOC010000006.1 GCA_016926705.1 Dehalococcoidales bacterium
GACGCCCAGTACCGGGTCAGCAAGAAGACCGCCCGCGACCGCACCGTCAGCACCATAGAGTCGCTGGAGGGTGAGACACGCGTTAGAGAAATTGCCGTGATGGTTGGCGGGCCGCGCTACACGGAAAGCGCGCTCAAGGCCGCCCGGGAACTCATCGAGGGGGCGGAGGCGTGGAAGAAAGACCAGCAAAAAGGAAGTGGCGCATAGACAGCACCATACGCCCCCTTTATCAACAAGAACTCCAATTTACGGCGCGGTAATTCTATTTATACTGGATGCCCCGGATATATCCATTTCACCCATGGTGGGACTGCCCGTGTATTCCAGCGAAGAAGCGCCGCTAAGAGAAACGTCCAGCACGCCGTTAACATTTATAGTGGCGCGGCTGGCCCCGGAGAAGTCGATTTCGGCGTTAGCGACGGTAAAATCCAGCAGGTCGACGCGGCTGGCGCCGGAGGCTTCAATTCTAGCATCGCCGCCCGAACCAGCGAGGCTGGCATAGCTGGCCCCGGAAAGGTCGATATCAGAGCTGGCGGCTACCAGGTGACCGGTTATTTTGCTGGCCCCGGATAATTCAGCGAAGAAGTCGCCGGTCTCCATATCTAAATCAAGCTCGCTGGCCCCGGACAAATGCACCCTCAAATCGTTGGAGGACCGGAAACCGCTGGCGGTGCCTTTGCTGGCCCCGGAAAGCTCCAGCCCGGCGAGGACGGGCATAGTAACGGTGAGTTTGGGAGGAACGAACCAGTTGATGAACCAGGTATCGACACTGATTACCAAAGTGCTGCCGTCTTTATGGACGTCGATATGCTCGAAGGCGTTTTCCCCGGCGGTGATGGAGACCGAATAGTTATCCGATTGCGTAACCGTCACCTCGAAGGCGTGCCCGACATCGATACCGGTGAAGTCGGTGTAATTGTAATACCTTGTGGTGATAGGACCGGCTTTTTCCGAGAGGTCGGCGCGTACACAGCCCGCGAGAACGGGAACCGATAATACCAGCGAGATTAACAACAGTGTGAATATAATTTTTTTCATCTGGACTCCTCCTGTGAAGCCATGGCTGTTTTACGCTGTTCGTCGGACACAGTCCTTAAGTAAACCCGGTTCAGCCTGATAATCAGCCTGGCTACGTAAACTATAATCATGATCAGTGTAAATAGGGTGATAAATTTTTTCATTTTTATTCCCTCACGAGCATGGACTTGGCCATCATGCCGTGCAGGCTGGCGGTATATTTTGCGAGGTGCATGATGGCGAAAAGCAGGAGTATGCCGGCGATGACAACCAGAGGCATGAGCCATACCGGCGTGTAGTAACCGTAATTACCGATGACGAACGTGGGCATATCCCATACCAGTTCGGTAACCGGCTTCATGATGAGATATCCGGCGAAGGATATCAGGGTAATGAAAACGGTGAAGTAGATGATACCCAGCGGCATCTGCAGAATCATGTAAAGCACGGCCGTCCAGGTATGCCTTTCCGTGAACACGTTTTTGAATTTTTGCCACCAGCCGACGTCCCTACGCGTAAAGAGGGGACGGCGCGGCATCCTGATACCGGTCAGAGCTTCAACAAGGCGGCCCTCCAGCAAAGCGATGCCCCGTGCCGAAAACAGGAACAACGCCAGTATGGGCAGGCCGACAATGAGGACTAAAAGACCTGCCGACACCGATAGACCCGTTACCGCCCAGGTAAAGTAGGCGATACCTGTACCAAGTGTTAATAACAGGTAGATCAGGGCCCCCCAGGCGCGAGGCTCGGCGAAGACCCCGAAAAAGCGGACATAGAACGGACGTGTATCAGGGACTGGGGTTGCGGCCACCGGGGCTGCCGCGGCTGCTTTCACCTCGTTCCGGGCGGGCCGGGCAAAGGCGAGGGGAGAACTGGACTCAACGGCTTTGTAGGCGGCAGCAATTTCTCCGGGTGTTCCGTACTTTTCTATGATGGCTGCCAAAGCGTCGGCTTCCGAGGTGGGGCTGTCTTTGATGGCGTTATCAAGAGCGGTGCGCAGGTATTCCTCGGCGTCGGCAAGGGCGTCCTGCACGGTAGCGCGGTCGCTGCCGGCAAGCTCCCGCTTAAGCTCGGCAAGATATTTTTCGATACTGTTAATCATGGTCCCCTCCTTCAAGGACGGCATTAACAAGGTCGCTGGTCTGGCTCCAGATATCGGTCCATTTAGCCAGGGTAAGGCGGCCGGCCCCGGTGATTTTATAATAGCGGCGCGGCGGGCCGGAAACGGAAGGTTCGACCTCGCTCTGGAGCAGGCCGGCGGCTTCCAGCGAGCGGAGCACGGGGTAAAGCGCGCCCTGCTTCATAATGTCCACGTCCTTAGTTTGCGCTTCTATAAGTTTGGCAATCTGATAGCCGTACATCGGACCGGAGGCTTTGTCCAGGACGCCCAGCAGGACGAGGGCCGCAATGCCGGCGTTCAATTCCTTCTGGAATTTCCTGATGTTTTCATTTATTTCGTCCAAATTAGCACCCCCGCCGAGGTCTTAATAGCTTTATAGTGTTGATGAATAAATAATATTGATAAGTTAATAATAGTTTTAAATGAATTTAATGTCAAACCGAATCACGGCAAATTAAGGGTGAATAAACTGATTGGAGGGCGAATATATTTGAATATCTAACTCAAACTATAAAATATCTTGAGCAAGCTTAAATATTCAATAGTATTACGTCTCCAGGGCTTTATGGCCGGTGACTTCATGCTTGGTGTACCAGCTATGAACGGCGCCAGCGACTTCCATGGGGCTGTCGAACACCCTTAAGAGTTCAAAGTCATCCTCGGAAATATGACCGTGCTTCAGAACTACATTTTTTAACCAATCCAGAAAACCAGCCCAATAATCGCTGGAAAATAGAATAACCGGGAAGGGCTTAATTTTTTGAGTTTGAATAAGGGTGAGAACTTCGGTCAGTTCGTCCAGCGTACCCAGGCCGCCGGGCATGATGACGAAGGCAGAGGCGTATTTAACCAGCATCACCTTACGTACGAAGAAGTGATGAAAAGTAATGGTCCTCTTGGCATATACGTTGCAGGCCTGCTCTTTCGGGAGCTCGATGTTGAGACCCACGGATATTACCCCGGCATTTTGCGCGCCCAGGTTGGCGGCTTCCATGACGCCGGGACCGCCGCCGGTCATGATGTTGAAACCGGCTTTACCTAAAAGGGTGGCGATGTCCACGGTCTGCTGATACCATTTGTTGTCCGGCTTGAGGCGGGCGGAGCCGTATATCGTCACTGCGGGCACGATATCGGCCAGGCTATCGAACCCCTCCACCAGCTCCCCGATGATGCGGAACATCCGCCATGAGTCTTCCTTGGCAAGTTGATTGATTTCAAACTCATTATTCATAGGTCCTCCCAGGGTAATAATGCCTGTATGACATTATTTATTCAAGATTGGCGGTGGTGGCGTAATCAGGCACCATAGTCTCATAACCGGTGCTTCCTTTCAAGAATTTAGCGAACCCCTCGGCGGATTTGGTCTCACCGTGGGTTATAAAAATACGCTTGGGGTGCACTTCAAGCTTGGAAAGCCACTTAAGAAGGTCGTCTCTATCCGCGTGGGCGGAGAAGCCGTGAATATGGGCGATAAGGGCGCGGACGGGGTGCTGCTGACCGTGGATTCTAACGGTCTTGGCGCCATCGAGAATGAGGCGGCCCAGGGTGCCGACTGCCTGGTAGCCGACGAACAGGACCGTACATTCCGGACGCGAGATATTATTGGCGAGATGGTGCTTGATACGGCCGCCGGTGCACATGCCGGAGCCGGCGATTATCATGATGGTGCCCATTATCCGGTTCAGGGCTTTGGATTCCTCAACCGTTTCCACCATCTTGAGACCGGGGAAGTCGAAGGGGGAACGCTGCTCTTTAAGCAGCCTTTGCATATCCTGGTCGAAGAGCTCGGAGTAGCGCTTGAAAACTTCTGTAATTTTTATGGCCATGGGGCTGTCAAGATAGACATCCAGGGCCGGGATACGCTTTTTCATCAGCAGGATATTAAGGTAATAGAGGATTTCCTGGGCGCGCTGGAGGGCGAAACTGGGCACGATAATATTGCCGCCGGCGGCAAAGGAAGACTCAATAATTTCTTCCAGTTCGTCGCTGATTTCCTTCTTATCCTGATGCCGGCGGTCGCCGTAGGTGGACTCCATCACGATGTAGTCCGTAAAGCGGAACATACGCGGGTCGTTGAGCATAGGGCGGTCCCAGCGGCCGATGTCGCCGGAGAAAATGATACTCCTCTTTTCCTCGCCCTGAATGATGCGTAGCCGAATCATCGCCGAGCCGAGCACGTGACCGGCGTCGTAGAAAGTGGCCTCAATACCGGGGGCGATTTCTATAGTGTTATTGTATTCCACACTGGTGAACAGGGGGAAGGTAGCCATAGCGTCGGTGGTGGTGTAGAGCGGTATTTCCGGGTAAGGGCCTTTCCTGCCTTCCCTCATGTGGCGTTTTTTCTTGTAGGCGGCGTCTTCTTCCTGAATGTGCGCCGAATCAAGGAGGATGATTTTAGTAATATCAGCGGTGGCGGGGGTGCAATAGACCCTGCCCTTAAAGCCTTCGTTCACGAGCTTGGGCAGCAGGCCGCAGTGGTCGAGGTGGGCGTGGGTAATCAGGACGGCGTGCAACTTATCCGGAGCGCAGCGGAAGGGCTCCCAGTTCCTATGCAGGAAGTCTCTTTCCTGGTAAAGCCCACAATCGACGAGTATGGTCTTGTTATTGGCTTCTATCAGGTAGCGGGAGCCGGTGACATTGCGGGCGGCGCCCATGAAGGTAAGCTTGATATCCATGTAGCTCTTTTCTGATTTAATCTTATGATAACATCTGCCAGCGATAGATGCCAGTAATGAGGCAGGGAGCAATTCTTCTATGGCGAGCCCACCTAGTGTACGATGGCCGAGGGGCTTTCCACGAAGGGGTTGGTGCGCAATGCCAGCGAAAACAGGAAGGGATACCTGCTTTTCAGGTATTGCATGTAGTCTATCCACTGCTGCGTCAGCAGGCGATAGGCCCTTTTAACGTCGATGACGAGGTGGGCAATGTCGCTCTCCGGCAGTTTTTTAAGGGAATGACGCGCCACCAGCTCGTCCCGCAGGTGTACCACCGCCCAGAGGAGTTCGGCGTAAATTTCGTTCTCGACAAGGTCGGGATTTTCCAGCTGATGCACCAGCATGTCGCCCTTTTCATGGAGATAGCGGCGTATTTCTTCGAAGTCGAGCAAAGCCGCGTCTATATTATGCTTGTATGCGTTAAGTCGATTTTTCAGATGCTGGAATTCTGTTGCCGACCATTCGGGGGTAACCATAAAATCCTGACGCAGTTTGCTTATATCGGGGTCGAAGCGGGAGAAGGTATGCAGCAACCTATTCCCTACCTCTGTATAAAACACCCCGATGAGCATATTCAGTCGGTGGCGGTGGAGGGCAAGCTGCCGGCGCTGTATCAGCCACTGCGCCAGGCTGGTAAGCAGGGTCAGGAAAGCGCCGATGCCGATGATGATGACGATGATTGCAAAGATTTTGCCGCCTGTTGATGCGGGCGAAACATCGCCGTAGCCCACGGTAGATATCGTGACGACGGTGAAGTACAGAGCGTCGAGAAAGGAAAGATGCTCTATTATCATGAAGCCGACGGTACCGATTATGATTACCGCCACAGGAAGAACCAACAGATACCTAAGGTGTTTAAATATATACATATCCTTGTGTCAGGAGGACTTTTTCAATATATTGTGTCCTGCTTATATGTTAACACAGGTTTTCAGAGGGGTGTTAACCGATAAACAGTTCAACTTTAGCCGGCGCGGCCATCTGGTTGAGCTCGCTGGTGAAAGCCGCCCAGTTGAAGTCAATGCGCTTCCGGTACTGGTAGTTGAGACTGACGCGGTCCTCCATGACGGACATCGTTACCAGCCTCAAACCCTGCAGACGCTCCTTAAGGAAAGCGGAGAGTTTTGTTTCCAACCCGCTATAAGAAGCCTGGTCGATGGAAATCATCAATTGTCCCCGTCCGAACACGGAAACCCGGTTACGCGTGAGCCAGTGGATACCTAGAGCGATAAAGACAAACAGGATGAGCAGAGAAGTGATCAGGAAATTATTAGTGGCGGCGCCAATGGATGTTGCAATAAGCAGTAGCAGGAAGCCAATTTCCGCGGGGTCTTTGACCGGGGTGCGGAAACGTACGAAAGACAGGGCGCCCAGCAGGCCCAGGGACAGCGGTATGGATACCTGTATGCCCAGGAAGAGGGCAGTGATAGCCGGCCCGCCGATGATGAAAGTGCGGTGCACGCCCGCCCCGATATGCCTCGTACCGTAAAACATCTGGTATAACAGGTAAACGATAATCGAGGCGATGATGGAAAATCCCAGGTCGACTATAATCTGGTTCATTGACAGCGGAGATTCCAGCGCGGTGATATAGTCCCAGAGTTCGCTCATGTGATGTCCTCCTTAATATTCTTTGGCACAGCCAATCTGCCGGAAGGCAGATAATTCACCTAATAAATATCCCCACTCTGCGAGAAATAAGCGTCCAGGCAGTTGCCGTACTTGGAAAATCGGCTCCAGTCGATATCCAGGAAGCGTAAGCGACGGAGGGTAATGGGGAGGTCGATGGAAGGGCCTTTGACCTCGATGACGCCGTTCTCCAAGCGTATGCCGCCCGACTGGCGGCCGAGGTCGGTAGCGACGATGGAAGCGCGTATATCGCGGTCAAAGGAAACCCGGACGCCGGTCTGTATTTCACTGAAACGGTAGCGCCGGTAAGAGATAACGATAACCGGACGGAGAGGCTTTTCCGGGAAATACCCCAGCGATGCCAGCGTCTGGGTAATCGTTGTTTTATTCAGGATTCCTTCCTGCACCGGCTTGATAAACGATATGGGTACCAAGAATTTCCGGCGGAGCTTACTGCTGGCAAAACCCTCTCTTTGCTTGATTTCAAGATAAAAGGGTATTTCAGTCGCCCCTTTTTTCATGTCCGAGCCGTACCAGCGGATACGCACCTTGTTTTTCCTGAATTCGCCGGATTCCGATTTCTGGTACTGGTCGAGGTCCCGGGTATCAAAATAAAGACTGGTGACGCGGTCAACAGGGTATTCCCTATCCGGACGGCAAAGCTGTCTTAAAAAGGCGTAAGCGAGGTCGAGGTTGGTGGGGATTATGGCAAACTTGCGCTCGAACCTCTGTCCGGGCTTAAGATTAGTCGGTCCACCTATTTTTTTTAATATATTCACGATATTAATTTCTAGTTCCTCTGGATTTATTAATTATTCTGGAGGTGAAAACATATCCACCATCCACATGCTGGCGCCATTGCCGCCGCCCCAGCCTGTGCCGCTTTGTCTTTCGCCGTTAAGCTGCTGGCGTACAGATTCCCACCTTGCCACGATGAAAGTCTTTAGACCGAGGCAGTTGGGGCCGAAACCGGACTGGCCAGGCGGCTGGGGAGACATCAGGGGCCCGTACAGGTTTTGCAGGAATAAATCCGCAGTTTCTTTTGCTACAGTGCTTCTAAGTTTATCTATATCGGATTCTTTGAAGCTGCCCATTAATTCAAAAAGACTGCGAACGCCAAAATTCTTGCGAAGACGGTCGGTCTCCCAAAACTCCAGGAACCAGGGCATCATCGGCGTTGGACCTCCCGCCTGCCACCCTTCGAAAACGTCCGGCGGTCTCAAGTCCTCGGTAATACACCGCTCCCAGTCCTCATAGGAGTAGAACATCTCGGTGTCCTCCCTGGCGTAGGGACGTATCATTTCCACCAGCTGGTCGATGCGCGGGAGGATAACGTCGGGAGAGAACGGGCCGTCCAGCAATTCCTGCAGATAGCCGCGATATTTTTCCAGGTAGGGCGGGTAAGACAACAGCCGGTCGACCAGTGGGAACCTGTTCATGGGGCCGGAGGTAGGCTCGTCAATATAATAATTCATTATGCCGTCTTTACGGATACCGGCATTAAAGGTGCCGAATGCCATATTCAGGTCCCACGGTATAAGAGAAAATTTGCCGTTAACCTCATATAAATAGGTGTTATGACCAATACCGATATAGTTGTCCAGATGAACGATGCCGGCCGATACTGCCAGGAACATTAACGCCTCGTCAACGTCCAGCACTTTTTCGATTTCTTGAGGAAAGGTCTCGTCAGGTTCGTTATTGAGGACGTCCAGAAACTTAAACAGGGCAGTGTAATCCGGGTTGTTCTCGTTGGTCTTAAGCGCCATGGCCTCCAGGAGGTTGCGCGGCATGGCGCCAAATAAAAAGGCCGGTGTAGCAGAGGCATCGGAGGAATGCAGAGCGCCGACCGTATCATCTGCATCAAGAGCCTTCAGAATGTCCATAAACCGCCCGCCGCCGATGTTCTGCTCCATGACAGGATCCGTCTCCGGAGGTTCGGGCGTAGACATACCAAAAAAAGCAAATGGTTTGTAAGCGTCCTCTTCCGTCCAGTCAAGGCGGGCCGCTGCGACATCGGGCTTATACAGATTACCGGTGGTGTTATTGAAGTACCTCGCCAGGAGAGCCGTATCAACCGCTTCCGCCATCGTATAGACCCCTAGATGATGGTCGTTAACATACAGGTCAATTATGGAGGCGCGGGGTGAAGGCACGCCCATTTTGGCGAATATATCATAAGCAAGGACGTCCCGGATGAGGGTGGGGTCGCTCCAGCCGTTATTGAAATGCACTTTTCTAATGCCGTGGAAGGTGCGTTCCGGGTTCAGTAAGTTAAAATCGATGCATAGCGGAAAGCGCTCGCTGCTCCAGCGGACGGTCTCCTGGAGGGAGGCATTGCCCTTGGCCCTGACGCCGACATCCGGCACCAGTTCATCATCGAACCAGAAGTCAGCCTTAAAGTATTCATTGGAATAGGCATTGGCCATCAAGGACTGCCAATTATCTTCCGGCAGAACGATACGCACCGTAGCGACGCGGTCGGTGTAAAATGGATTGACCTTGGAGTCGCCGCTGTAGGCGGCGGGACTTACCTTGCAGCCGGATAAAGACGGGGCGACAATAATAACCAGTAAAAACGCCGAAATTAGTATGCTTATCTTTTTGCGCATGACAGACTCTAATCTTCGCTGCTAACAGGTTATCAAAAAAACCACTAAAACTCAAATAATGTCCCCATCGTAAAGGGAGACTGATGGTATTGTTGTTTAGTGCGGCATTACTGCCCGGGATTTATTCTATTGATGTTATTTATGCCCCCCATTAAGAAGCCTCCCCCGTTGCCCTGTCCGTTATTGGTACTGGAAATTTCTCCAGCGAGCTGTTTTTCGATTGACGCGATACGCTCTAACACGAAGGTTTTAAGGTCGATATTGACGCCCATCCCCATGACCGGGTTGCTTATGATGGGCACAGCGATATTGCCGATGGCGACTTCAAAGGCTCTATCGGTGTAGAACTTAAGCGTATCTGCTTTTACATAAGGGCGTATCATGTCGGCAAGCTCGTCAATGCGGGACGCCACTACTTCGGGGGAGAAGGGACCGTTTATCAGTTCGGTAAGGTAGCCGTGATAAGTCTCCAGATAGGCGGGTACGGCCAGCAGCCGGGCGACGAGCGGGCGGTCGGCAACGGCACCGGAAGTGGGCTCGTCGATGAGGAAATTGATATTACTGTCGGTATCGATGCCGATGCTGAAGCCGCCGAAGGACATGTTCAGGTCCCAGGGTATGATGGTAAACTTGCCGTCGACCTTATAAAGATAATAGTTATGCCCCATACCGATATAGTTGTCCAGGTGCACCAGCGTTGCGGAAACCGCCAGGAAACGCAGTATCTGGTCGACATCCAGTACCTTTTCAATTTCTTCGACGAAGGTCTCATCGGGTTCATTATTAAGGACTTCAAGCAGGCGGAAAAGGGCGGAATAGTCCGGATTATTTTCATTGGTCTTGAGTCCCATCTGCTCGAGATAGTCACCCCGGGAGCCCATACCCATCCCGCCTGCCGGTGCGATACCACTACCCTGTATAATTACGTTCCGTCTTGTGATGTTATTAGTGACGTTGTCAGACGGAGGTATATTTTGGAACCGCTGTATCCCGAACCCAGGTGCGGCATTATCCGCCGGCTGATTATCAATGTTGAGTCGTCCGAAGATACCCGATAATAACTGGTCGGCTTCCGTCTCTTCCTCGATCAGAAATTCCCAGCCGAACGCCTTGAGAATATCGCTAAGATTGCCGCCGCCGAGGTTCACATCCAGGCTGTTTTCGGAGGTATCCTGCGAAGCCAGTATTTCCAACACATCCTCTTCAGTCCAGTTCAAGTATCCCGCCGGCATTTCCGGCTTGTAAAGATTTCCGGTGGCATTCGTAAAGTGCTGCTGCAGGAAGTTCTGGTCTACCTGTTCCACCATGGTATAAAGTCCCAAATGAGTATCATTAATCCAGAGGTCGACGAAAGACGCACGGGGGGTGGGCAGCCCCATCTGCTCGAATATCTCGTAGCTTAGAATCTCCCGCATGAAAGAGGGGTCGCTAAAGCCGTTGTTAAAGTTGAGCTTCTTAACCCCATCCAGGCTGCGCGCTGAGTTGAAAAAATTGAGGTCGGCCTTGAGGCTGAACCTGATAGAGCCTTGAGAGATGGTCGAAGATAGAGACGAATTGCCCTTGGGTCTCAAGGCGATATCCGGTACCAGTTCACCATCGTACCACATATCGGCTTTCACGTAGTCCTCTTCGCGGGCATTCTCGCAGAGATAGGTCCAATCCTCTTCCGTCATCACGAACCGCACGGTGACCACGCGGTCGGGGTAAAACAGTGCCGAGCTATCCGCAGACTGTCCGGCCGCCTGCGAGCCGCACCCCGCCAGACTCACGGTGAATATCAGGGACAGCAGACAGGCCAGCAAGACAAAAATTAAGCCGTATTGTGTTCCGGTTCTCATAACTATACTTTATTTTAGCTAACTAAGTTTGACCGATTTTATAATGACTGGTATATTTTACCCTGTAATTGTTAAAAAACTATTAACCGACTGAAGCTAAATAAAGCTGATATGACTATCGTATGGGGTAAAGGAGTGGTGAGTAAAGCACCGCCCCCCTATTGATTTATTTCTTCCTGGCAACCATCCTGATAAGGGCGAGGTAGCGTCCGGCGTCGACCCGGAGGAGCCCTGCTTCCGAGGGGAATATCAGCGTTCCCGCTTCGTCGCAGGCCTGCTCGTACTGGAGCCAGTGCTTCCAGCCGTCAGGCATGACGTCGGCCACCTCCACCTCAACCGTGCTGTTGTGGTCCCAGTGGTTGCGCCACCAGTCAGCAGTATGGAAGCACCAGCACTCGTCTACCCAGAACGAGTCGCGGTCATGGTGCGGGCGGGTCAGGTGCTCCGGCACTTTACCCTTGATCTCGCGCGCCAGCCCCGCCACCACGATGCCGATTTGCCCGCCCGGCCTTAAAAACTTCTGGAAGTAATCCAGGTAAAGGTCGTCGGTGCCATAATACTGATATGAATCCAGCGAGACAATCGCATCGAAGAAGCCGTCGGCATAGGGCAGGTCATGCGCCTCGGCGTGAATGGGATATACCTGATTTTCCATGCCGGCTTCCTTGATACGCTGCCAGTTTTCCGCGGCGCTTATCCAGAGGTCGTTAGCCCAGACCTGCACGCCGTATTCTTTAGCCAGGAAGATGGAACTTAAGGCCTTGCCGCAGCCCATGTCCAGCACTCTCATGCCGGGCTTGAGCTCCATTTTTTCGCAGAGCCATTCCGCCAGCCAGAGGACATTGGGCCCCATCCACCCTTTCAATACCCATTCCGGGTCGTACTTGGCCGACTGCGGAAAGTTATCGTTTTTAAGCAATTCCTTCATTCTTTTTTTAGATATTTTCATGACGTGTCTCCTTATTATATTTATATTAACCTAAATCAATCGATCAAGCCAGAAGGCTATAGTACTGGTTAGCATGTGATTTATGAACTGTGATATTGTTATATTATCCGGGTTTTTCAATTATGAGTCGCAAGAGACCGATTTTTTACGGCTGGTATCTCGTCGGCTTGATGATTATCGGCATGACGCTGGTTTACGGCGTCAGGGCCTCCTTTTCAACCTTTTTCCCCCACATTCTCGACAAATTCGATTGGTATCGCGGCAGCACCGCCATCATGTTTTCCCTGAACATTCTCGTCTACGGATTAACTGCGCCTTTTGCCGGGCGGCTGGTTGACCGCTGGAAGGCGAGGAACGTAGCGGTTATCGGCATATTCACCCTGGCCATAGCCACGGCGGGCTGCTACTTCGCCACCGAGCTCTGGCACTATTACCTGCTTTTCGGCATACTGGCGCCTCTAGGCACCGCCTTTTGCGGTTCGCCTGTCTTCAATCCCGCCCTGATTAACTGGTTCGGGAAGAGGCGCGGCGTAGCGGTTACCCTGGGGCAAATCGGCGGGGGCTTGAGTTTTGCCTATGTCATGTTCATCGAGTGGCTGAACACCAATTGGGACTTTGAATATTCATTCTTCGTAATGGCAGGTGTGGTGGTGGCTGTTTTACTACCGCTGTATCTTATCTTCTTCTATCACCGGCCGGAAGATAAAAACATGAAGCCTTATGACGCGGATATCGTCACGTCCGATATTAAACCCGAAAAGGTTGCGGCCGGACCGGACTGGACATTGAAGCAGGCTTTTAAAACGCCCCAACTCTGGTTGATTGTATTTTCCGATTTCTGCTTCTGGGGCATCGGCAACTACCTGATACTGGCGCACCAGATACAGTTCGCCGAGGACGCCGGTTATTCCAACCTGGTGGCGGCTTCGGTCTTTGCGCTTTTTGGCATTGTCTCGATTCTGGGGCAAATCGGCGCCCTTGTTTCTGAAGTTATCGGCAGAGAATTAACAGCGGTAATCGCGGTAGTGCTGGCGATGGCCGGGCTGGGGGCTTTGATGTCAGTCCAGGATACCTCTCAAATCTGGATGCTTTACTTTTTCGCTGTAACCTCCGGTTTTGCCACCGGCCTTTTTTCACCGACGGCGATTGTGGGCGCTGCCGATATATTCCACGGGAAAAACGTGGGCGCTTTAACGGCACTGGTGCTTACCGGCGTCGGTTTCGGCGGGGCTATCGGGCCCTGGCTGGGGGGATTTATCCATGATACCACCGGCAGCTATCACATCGCTTTCCTGATAAGCCTGGGGGCTTATGCCCTGGCGGGTATAAGTTTCTGGATTGCCGCACCGAGGAATGCAGATAAAATACGGGCAAAAGCGCTGCAATAGAGTAGATTATTTGAAGATATGGAGCGGGAGACGGGGCTCGAACCCGCGACAGCCTGCTTGGGAAGCAGGAACTCTACCACTGAGTTACTCCCGCCCGAAAACGCTATAATTTTAGCTTAAAAGTACGATGTTGTAAAGGACTATTTAGGCTAGTATTGAGGTGGAAACTGAAAGTTTACTTTATATACTATCTACAAAGTGTAACATTTGACTTTTTATTTCGTGGTTGATATACTCGCCTTGAGCAGTCTGCGCTTGGGTGAAAGGCAGACCACTCCAATATTTGGAATACCAAAAAAATACTAAGGAGGAATCAAGGTATGTCCGGAGATTTTGTGAATCTGTTGGCTGATCTTAAGGAGGGTGAGATTCTGGCGCTGACAAAAAAAAGGCTCGAAGCAAAAGAAGACCCCATGAAAATCCTGGAAGACAGCCGAAAGGGTATGGAGATAGTCGGTAAGCGTTTTGCCGAAGGTGAATATTTTCTGCCGGAGCTCGTCTTTTCCGGCGAGCTTCTCAAGCAGATTAACGAGCTGGTAAAGCCCCATCTTAAAGGGGCGGTTACTCAGAAGAAACTGGGTAAGGTTGTTATCGGTACCGTGGCCGGCGATATCCATGATATCGGCCTGAATATCGTCGATTTCATGCTCGATGTCAACGGCTTCGATGTCACCAACCTCGGTGTCGATGTCCCCGTCGAAAAGTTTGTTCAGGCGGTGAAAGACACTAAAACGACCATTCTAGGCTTGAGCGGCTTTCTTACCCCGGCTTTCGATGCCATGAAAGAAACAGTCGAGGCGATGGAAAAAGCCGGCTTAAGGAAGAACCTGAAAATCATGATCGGCGGCGGCCAGATGGACGACGAGGTCAGGAAATACGCCAAGGCCGATGCCTACGGCAAGGACGCCATGGCGGCGGTTGCTCTCTCCAAGAAGTGGATTGGAGCTGGCTAAAATGGAAAAGACATGGGCGGAGTTATCTCGAGAACAAAAGCAAGAAGAACGTTTTAAGAAATGGCTTTCTCCGCCGGGTGTCACTTTTGCCAGCCCGCAGGTCGAGAAAGCTTATAAAGAGAGAGTTACCAGGTTTATAAAAGCCTTTACGCTACAGAAACCCGACCGCGTGCCCTTTATCCTGCCGTCGATGGGACTGTATGCGGCCCATTATGCCGGCACCAATCTTGCCACGGTCATGTATGACTTTGATGAGATGAAGCGTGCCTGGCGTAAGGTGCTGCATGAATTTGACGCCGATACTTATGTACCCCCCGTGTTAGTGCCGCCCGGCCCCGCGCTGGAAACAATGGACTACAAGCTTTATAAGTGGCCCGGGCACGGACTTGCCAAGAGTGTGCTTTCCTACCAGGCGGTGGAATCGGAGTGGATGAAACCCGA
>JAFGOC010000041.1 GCA_016926705.1 Dehalococcoidales bacterium
GATTGCCCCAGCATGATGCCCCGCCACCAGAGGTAAACGATAACCGGAATCGCCACCGCGACGGTGCTGAAACTGCTGAAGGTATTACCGAGCAGATTGAAGATATAGGCGAACCAACCTGCGCTTAAAAAGGTATAGCCGTCAGCGTACTCTACTGCCAGCACCAGCAGCATGGTCACCAGGCCGCCGCCGATGACGGTAAGTCTTATAAGGGCCAGGCGCATGTTCAGCCGGGTGCATATTCGGGTAACCAGCAGTGATAGAACGAGAATAATGATAACGGAGGGAAGGTGCAGGACGGGGCGGTTCTCCGAGACAAATTTCAGTCCCCCTATCCAGCTCAACCAGGGAGCCACCCAGAAGGCCTCCATGAGAACCACCGCCAGCGGGTAAAATGCCACCCCCAGCCAGTCAATGCCCCGGAACCTTGCCGCCAGCGGCATCAGTCTCTCACCTCCTGGAGCCCGATTTCCTTAACGAGCGACCAGGCCACGTCATCGGGGACGCGGTATACAGGAAAATGGTCGGCGTTCACTTCCTTGACCTCGGAGCCGACCTGAATCAAAGCCACGCTGCGCCCGACTCTCTTTAAGTCCAGCAGCGCCGCCAGCAGCTTCTCATCGGGCTGGGCGGAAATCACCAGCAAAGTGCTGCCCCAGGGGAGGCTGCTGGCTTCCTCGCGTATATACCTGGGGATGGGGACGGTCTCCACCTGGTGCAGCTGCGCCAGCGCCTCGAGGATGCGCATCATCTGGTCGGGGTGCTGGCTGTGAGGAACGGTGACCATGCCCCGGGAAAAGCGCGTTACCTGGTTGACGTAGAGCCCGACCCGGAAGCCTGCCTCCAGGGCATACTGCGATACCGACGCCGCGGTGATGATGCCCAGTTCCTGGAGCTGGGAACTGCTGCCCCACAGGAGTGCTCTCAAGGTACGCACGTCGAGGAAAATGCTGACATCTATGGTGGTGGTGGGTTCATAAATTTTTGTTTGCAGTCGGCCGAGCCGCGCGGTGCTTTTCCAGTGAATCCTTTTCAGGCTATCGCCCGGCCGGTACTCGCGCACCCCCGCCGTCAGCACCGGGTCCTGGAAAAGGTGGTGTTTCAGGCGGATATCGCCGAAGAGCTGCTGGGAAGGAATGCCCAGCTTCTCCAGCGGCACCAGGCGGGGATACACCAGCAGAAAGTCCTGCGTATCGATAGTCATATGGCGTCGGAAGAACCCGAAAAGGTCGCCGGACTGTATGCGGGTGGGACCAAAAATAAATAATCCCCGCTGCGAGCATTTGATGGGGAAGCGGCGCTTCACCCGTTTATACATGCCGACGGGAAACATGTTGGTGAGGGTGACGCGGTCTTCACTGGAGGGCGAGGCCTTCCCCTTAAGCAGGGTCAGGCGTTCCGGGAGCTCGTCCTCTATCTTTATCCAGGGGAGCGGCAGCGGCTTGCGGTTGGCAACCTCGATTTCAAAGATAATTTCCTCGCCGAAGAAGACCTGTTTATGGCTCAAACGTCGCTTATATTCGACGCGGTTCAGGCAGTACTTGTTCCAGAGTCGGGAAACGCCGCTGGTCAGCACAAAAAGCAGCGATACCAGCGCCAGCGGCACCTGCTGCACCGCCAGGCTGATAATAAAGATAATTACGGCGATGATAATCCAGTAGTCGCCCCGCATCCGCTAAGCCTCCCCGGCAACGCTTTCATCTTCAACCGGCACGAATACAGAGTCCCTGATTTCCTTGAGGGTCTCCTCCGCCTTCCGGCCGCGCAGTCGACTTTCCGACTTGGGGATGATGCGGTGAATCAGCACGGGGGTCATCAGGTGCTTGATATCGTCCGGGGTGACGAAAGCCCGGCCGCGGACGGCGGCGAGGGCCTGGGAGGCGTTATAGAGCGCCAGCATGGCGCGGGGGCTGGCCCCCAGCTCGACGGCGGAGTGTTCGCGGGTGGCGTGGATTAGACGTATGATATAGTCCTCCACATCCTCGGCGACGTGCACCTCGCGGCACTCGGCCTGCATTTTTATAAGCTCGTCGGCGGTCACCACCGCTTCCAGGCTCTCAAGGGGGTCGTCGGCGCGGAAACGGGACAAAATCAGGCGGTCATCCTCCTCAAGAGGGTAGCCGATTTGTATTTTCATCAGGAACCGGTCGAGCTGTGCCTCGGGGAGGGGGAAAGTGCCTTCCAGCTCGATGGGGTTCTGGGTAGCCATCACCAGGAAGGGGCGGGGCAAGGGGCGGGTCTCGCCCTCGGTGGTGACCTGCCGCTCCTGCATGGCCTCCAGCAGTGCCGACTGCGTGCGGGGGGTGGCTCGGTTTATTTCGTCCGCCAGCACCACCTGGGACATGACGGGGCCGGGGCGGAATTCAAAGTCAGACGTTTTTTGATTGAAAATATAAGTGCCGGTGATATCGGACGGCAGGAGGTCCGGCGTGCACTGGACGCGGCGAAAAGAACAGCCGAGCGATTTCGCCAGCGACTTCGCCAGGACGGTCTTGCCCAGGCCGGGCACGTCCTCGAGGAGGAGGTGACCTTCGCAGAGCAAAGCGATTATCGCCAGCTCCACCACCTCGCTCTTGCCGACGATAACGCGCTCGACGTTCTCCTTTACCTTAGCGGCGACTTCCTTTATATGTTTAGTGTCTTTTTCTCCCATTTTTAATTCACTTTCTATCCTGATTAGGACTTCTTTGGATATTATAACAGTTAAATTATATCGAGGCTAATATAATAATTTATTACTTATAACAAACCCGCTTCATTTAAGATATTAAGCGCATAATAGGTATATTCCAGCGTGGGGATACCCATTACAGGAGCCCGGGAAAAACCACCGTTATCTCTCTGGCATTTCAGAACAAAATTTATATGTTCGTTTCGGAAATGAAACCTCTCACCTAAGTTGACCAGACTTTTAACCATCCAGAATAAATCCTCTATAAATTGCATCCGATAATTTTTTTTCTTCTTGAGATAAGATACCGTGCTGGACGTTGCCGGGCAATTCACTCCCAATAATTTATAAATTGCCGTGGCATAGAAAGTCGAGGCCAGGGTAGAATGTCCGTTGCGGCCATACCCCCCATCATGGTTCAGCAAGCTGGAAATGAAACGATTCACTTTTGACTCATCGAAAGGAGCGCCTATCACTTTCAACACTTTTACGGCTTGATAAGTCTGCTGAAGCTCTGATGCCACCTCGACATCAATGTCTTCCAGGTTACCAAAACCTCCGGCCTCGTTTTGCCGGAACATTATTCTGTCTCTGGCATAATTTCTTAGCCCGGGACTTATTCGGCCAAGCTCGGCGATGACTTCAATGGCATTAAAAATGCCGTTAATGTCGTTGAGTGTTTCATCTTTTACCTGATTTAAAAAAAAGTTCATTATTGAATCAGGGTTCCCGGGCATACTGCCGAAAATAGCAAGGCTCTTAACCGCAATGCGTGTATCCGTGCCGCTTGAAGGCGGAATGCGGGCAAAAAAGTAGCCGCCATCTTCCAGATGGCATCTTTCAATATACTCGATCACCTTTTTCTTAAAAGAACTACCCAATTTAGTATCTTTTAACATACCAGATACCAGCTTTATGCCATCCGGGCGTAAAATAAATAAGCCCCTATTGTTTTCAATAGAGGCTATCATCCATAAGGGCCGTTCGGGGTGCTTAACCCCGGGTGAGCTTCATCACCCAATACGTTGTATTATAACATATTCATCTGTTATTAAGATAACTCTTTCCAAATTTAATTAATCGTTTCCCATATTGAAATCAGGTCTTTATTGAACATTATCATAGTTAAGCACCATACAACTTAAATATCATATTCATCTTCAATGCGGCCGACCATCTGCTCCAGGATATCCTCCAGCGTGATAAGGCCGGCAACATCGCCCTTCTCGTTAAGGACGACGGCCTGGTGCATCCGGCGGCTCTTGAAATGGCGCAGCTGGCTGTTGATTTTCTTGTTATCCGGGATGAAATACGCCGGCCGGATGAGCCTTTTCATCGAGCTTAGTTTCTTGTTGCCGCTCTTGCCCAGCAGGTCTTTAGCGTGGATAAAGCCGATTATTTCCTGGGTCTTGTAGTCTTTTACGGGATACCGGGAATAACCGTATCTTTTAATAGTCTTCAGCGCCTTGTCGATGGTGTTGTCCGACCTCAAGGTTACCATACGGCGCCGGGGAACCATGACCTCGGACACGGGCTTATCGTTAAGGGTGAAGACCTTGGAAATCATTTCCTTTTCTTCGGCTGATATCGAGCCGTCTTCCCAGCTGATATTAATCAGGCTCTTGACCTCGCCCTCCGTGACGACGTTGCGCCGCGAGCGGGTAATATCGATATCCATAACCAGCAGCATTTTCTGCACCAGGAATGTGGCGCCGGCGGTAATGGGGCGGAAGACGGTCATAATCCCCCTAAGTATCGGGGCGGTGATGAGCGAGATTGCCTCGCTGTGGTACCGGGCATAGACCTTGGGTGTCAACTCGGCGAAGATAAGGATAATGACCGTGAGCCCGACGGTGACGTAGACGATGCCTGCCTCGCCCCAGAGGGACAGGGCAATAGCGGTAGCGATAGCCGACATGGCAACGTTAACCAGATTATTGCCAAGCAGAATCGTGCCGATAAGCCTCTCCGGCTTTTCCAGGATTCCCTCGACGATTTTCACGCCCCGCGAGCGCTTTTTGGATAGCTGGCGCAGTCGGGCGCGGCTGACCGTCATCAGGGCCGTCTCCGAGCCGGAAAAGAAAGCAGAGCAGCCGAGCAGCAATACTATTAAAATCCACAATGATATTTGCGGTGCAATCCCCAGACCGTTCATTCCGTTCCTCCTGTGTCACGGCGTTTCAACCGGATGCCGAACACCCCTATATTTTATCATTATTTGTCATACATGCTCTCATGTCAAAAAATTAAAATACCGTCCGGTATAAAAAGAGATATATGTCATTGAAAATACGCTGACTATATGGCAAAATCGGGGTTATACGGAGGGCAAAATGACAATAGATTTTAACGTAATGGCGGGAGGGGAAGCGGGACAGGGCGTGCAGTCCGTGGGCGCGGTACTGGCCGGCATGCTGGCGCGGGGAGGACTGAATGTCTTCGCCGACCAGGACTACGAGAGCCGGGTAAGAGGGGGGCACAACTTTTTCCGCGTGAGGGCAAGCAGCGATGCAGTGCTGGCGCTATCGCCGGAGCTTGACATTCTCATAGCCCTAAATAAGGAATCCGTAGACTTTCACGAAAAAGAGGTTAAACCGGGGGGAATCATTATCCACGACGCGGAACAAACGAAAATCAAAGCCCGGGGCAACAAATATTTCAACGTGCC
>JAFGOC010000042.1 GCA_016926705.1 Dehalococcoidales bacterium
CCATTTAAGTTCCTCCTTAAGAGAATAAATCAAGATACAACCGCTTGTTCCCCTCTCCCTAAACTAGAGAGGGGCCGGTAAGGATGAGGCTTATTCTCTTTAAGCAAGAACAATTAACGTATGACATGGCTATTCGGATATATTATACACCTTCACGGAAGGATTGTCTATATCGTTGAGAATATGCTATTTGTCAAAAGTAAGGCATTATATTGACAACTGTAATATCCAGATATAAACTATACTAACCAGACGTATGAAAAAGCTGTTGATAATACCGCTGTTACTGGTATCGCTCTGTACCGCTGGAATATATAGCAGGGTACTGGCGGATAACGGGCTGGCGGTCAGGGTGGGGATATACGATAACCAGCCTAAAATCTTCACCGATGATAACGGTAATCCCGCAGGCTTCTGGCCGGATTTAGTACGATACATAGCGCAAAAAGAGGGATGGGAGATAGAATGGGTGCACGGCACATGGACAGAGTGCATGGAAAGGCTGGAGAGAAATGAAATAGACATGATGCCGGATGTGGCATATACAGAAGAAAGAGATGAGAATTTTGATTTTTCACAAGAGCCGGTATATGTAAGCTGGTCCAGAATATACAGTAAAGAAGGTATCAGTATTGATTCTATCCTTGACCTTGAGGGAAAAACCGTTGCGGTACTGGAAGGAAGTGTTAATTTCATCGGGCCGGATGGTATAAAGACGCTTATAGATGCATTTAGTGTAAAATGCACTTTCTTAGTAGTGGACAGTTACACCAGAGTGTTTGAGCTAATTGACATGAAAGAAGTGGACTTGGGAGTAGTCAGCAAGGACTTTGCTTATCAACACCAGACCGACTTTAATGTTGTGGAAACCAGCATCATCTTCCAACCGTCGCTTCTTTACTTTGCTTTCCCGCCAGAATCAACTCTTAAGCCTTTGCTTGTTACAGCGATTGATAATAATATACGAGAACTGAAGACAGACGGGGACTCGATATATTACCAATCGCTGAAGAACTGGATAGGAGCGAGTCCCATAGAAAGACCCGTGCTGCCAAACTGGTTGAAGTGGATGTTGATAGGCATAGGTGTAATATTGCTGGTGCTCGGAGGCGGCACCTTTTTATTAAAAACACAAATCAATAAAAGGACGAAAGAACTACGCGAATCCGAAGAGAAACTCCGTCTGGTACTGGAAACAGTGCCGCATGGACTTGTTGTCCTTGACCCGGAAGGCTTGATAATGGAAGCGAACCGGGCCGCGCTACTGATGGGCACCTATAATAAAAGGGATTTGGTCGGTAATTTTTACCTTGATTTCGTGGTGAAAAGAGACCATAAAAAAGCCAAAGAAAATTTAAAGAATGCGCTGGAAATCGGGTTCAGCCCGAGTACTGAATATACTCTCTTGAGAAAGAGCGGTGAAGAATTCCAGGCAAGAATTTACGTGGGTCTTATTAAAGACCCATCGGGAAATCCCACGGGCTTTGTTACCGTTATCGAGGATATCACAAATATCAAACAGAATGAAAAGGCAAAATAAAGCCCACTTTTTACGCCTGCTTCTTCACACGCGTTTTTAGCGGCTTCTCTTCCCGGCGCATGACACCGAGGCTGCCCCGGACCATAGCTACACGCCCGGTGCGCGCGATTTCCCTGATGCCGAATCCCTGTAAGAGTTTGAGCATAGATTCTATTTTATCTTCATCGCCGGTAATTTCAATCGTCAGGGTATCCGAGGCGACATCCACGATATTGGCGCGGAAAATATCGGCGATTTCCAGGATTTCACTGCGAGTGGCGGATGTTGCTTTGACTTTCACGAGCGCCAGCTCACGGCCGGTCATTTTCTCACCGGTGATGTCAAAAATCTTCACCACGTCGATAAGCTTGTCCAGCTGTTTGCGGACCTGCTCCACCGTTGCCGTGGTGCCGTTGACGATAATGGTCACGCGCGAGAGGTGAGGCACCTCGCTGTGGCCGACCGCAATGCTATCAATATTGAAGTTGCGGCGCCGGAAAAGACTAACCATGCGGTTGAGGACACCCGGCTTATCCTGGACCATCGCAACTAGCGTATGCTTTGTCGTCGCCATGAGGACACCTCTTTCTTCGGTTGTTCTATAAACTCGATGTTAGCGGCACCAGGAGGCACCATAGGGTACACATTTTCCTCCGGCTCTATCATGAAGTTTATCAGGAACGGGCCGTCATGCTCCATCGCCTGCTCGATGGCCGGTTTCACTTCTTCACGTTTGGTGACCGTCAAACCGGAGATACAATAAGCGTCTGCCACTTTAATGAAGTCCGGGCAGGATATAGGGGTGGCAACGTAATTTTTCTTGTAGAAAAGGTCCTGCCATTGCCGCACCATACCCAGGAAGCCGTTATTCAAAACAGCGATTTTGACGGCGATTTTGTCCTGGACAAGGGTAGCCAGCTCCTGTATCGTCATCTGCAGACTGCCGTCGCCGTCCACCAGCCAGACCGTCTTATCGGGACAGCCTATTTTAGCACCCATGGCAGCGGGCAAGCCGAACCCCATCGGTCCAAGGCCGCCGGAGGATATAAAGCTGCCCGGCTCATGATAGGTATAATGCTGGGCGGCCCACATCTGGTGCTGGCCGACGCCGGTAACAACGATGGCATCACCCTGCGTGGCTTCATAAAGCTCATGGATGACATACTGCGGTAGAAGCCCCGTACCTTCACGAACATCCAGCAGCGGGTACTGCTTACGCCATTCGTCAAGCTGCTGGATCCAGTCGATATGGCGGTTGGTCTCAATCATCTTCTGCATCGCCTGTAATACCGCCCCCACATCGCCGACGATGGGCACATGAGCAGGCACGTTCTTGCCAATCTCCGCCGGGTCCAGGTCGATATGAATGATTTTGGCTTTAGGAGAGAAGGCACTAAGCTTGCCGGTCACGCGGTCATCGAAGCGCATGCCGATGGCGATAAGCAGGTCGCAGTTATCCAGTGCTTTATTTGCGTAGCCGGTGCCGTGCATCCCGGCCATGCCGTAATTCAGAACATGACCGCCCGGGAAGCAGCCGATACCAAGCAGTGTGGTAATAACCGGTATCTGCGCTTTTTCCGCCAGCTCCTTAAGCGCCGCGCTGGCCCCGGAGATAATGACACCCCGGCCAGCAACAATAAGCGGCTGCCTGGCTTCATTTATCAACTTGGCGGCGTTTTTAAGCTGGGTGGGGTGTCCTTGCGTGGGCACTTTATAGCCGGGAATGGCCACCTTATCGGGATACACATATTCCGCCTGGTCCGTCATCACATCCTTGGGGAGGTCGATGAGCACCGGACCTGGCCGTCCCGACCTAGCAATGTAAAAAGCCTCTTTAAACGTCGCGGCGAGCGATTGGGCATCCATAGCCACGTAACTGTGCTTGGTGATAGGCAGGGTTATACCGGTGATATCAATTTCCTGGAAAGCATCTTTACCAATATAATGCCTGGCCACCTGCCCTGTCAGGGCAATCATCGGCACGGAGTCCAGGTAAGCATTAGCGATGCCGGTCACCAGATTGGTAGCACCGGGGCCGGAGGTAGCCATGCAAACGCCCACCTTACCGGTAGCCCGGGCGTAACCATCCGCGGCGTGAGCGGCGCCCTGTTCATGACGCGTTAAAATATGTCGGATTTGAGGATACTTCGGCAACGTATCATAAAAAGGCAATAAGGCACCACCCGGGAAGCCGAACATGACATCGACTCCTTCGGCGATTAGACTCTCACATATTATCTGGGCACCAGTTTTTTTCATAAAGCCCCCCTTATTTTTCGAACACCGCCCCGGTGCTGGCCGAGGTCACTTTTTCCGTGTAGCGAGCCAGATAGCCGGTCTTGAACCTCGGCTGGAACTCCGGCAGTTTAGCAAGGCGGTCGGATATTTCTTGCTCCGTTAATTCTACCTCAAGTTTATAATCGGGTATATTTATATTTATTATATCGCCTTCTGCAACGGCAGCGATAGGGCCGCGAGAGGCGGCTTCCGGCGAGACATGGCCGATAGAAGCGCCGTGGGTGGCACCTGAAAAACGCCCGTCAGTAATCAGGGCGACATCTTTATCCAATCCCATGCCGGTAATCAGCGAGGTAGGTGTAAGCATTTCACGCATACCGGGCCCTCCCCTGGGGCCTTCGTAGCGGATGACCAGTACGTCGCCAGACTTGATTTTCCTGCCCATGATGGCTTTGGTAGCCTCTTCTTCAGAGTCGAAGACGCGAGCGGGGCCACTATGTTTCAGCATTTCCGGGGCGACGGCGGCTTTCTTGACCACCGCCCCTTCCGGAGCCAGGTTGCCGAAAAGCATGACCAGTCCGCCCGTGTCAGAATGGGCATTGGCTACCGAGCGAATAACTTCGCTGTTAAGGTTTTTAACACCTTTCAGATTATCGCTGACCGTTTTGCCTGTAACCGTTTTCGCATTCAGCTTTAACAGCCCTTTCAGTTCACCCATCACTGCGTGAATACCGCCGGCCATATCCAGGTCCTCGATATGGTGGGGACCGGCGGGGCGCAGGCTACAAAGATACGGGGTACGCCGCGAGATTTCATTCACGGTCGGCAATTTGAAATCGACACCAGCTTCATTAGCGATAGCCATCAGGTGCAGTACCGAGTTGGTGCTGCCGCCTAAAGCCATATCGACAGTGAAGGCATTAAAGATAGCATCCGGGGTGACAATACTTTTAGGTCGGATGTCATGTTTCAGGAGATGCATCACCTGTTCACCGGCCTGGCGCGCCAGGGCACGACGGCGGGCATCCACAGCGGGAATAGTGCCATGACCGGGTAATCCCATGCCTAAAACCTCGGTGAGGCAGTTCATGGTGTTGGCAGTGAACATGCCGGAGCAGCTGCCGCAACCGGGACAGGCTACCTGTTCCAGTCGAGTCAGTTCCGCCTCCGTCATCTTTCCGGCAGACACATTACCCACCGCCTCGAAAACAGTGCTGACATCAACCTTTTCGCCGTCCAGGTTACCGGCCAGCATCGGGCCGCCGCTAATGAAAATAGCGGGTACATTAATCCTTAGAGCCGCCATCAGCATGCCGGGGATTATCTTATCGCAGTTGGGGATGAACACCAGCGCATCGAAGGCGTGAGCCTCCGCCATGATTTCTACGGAGTCGGCAATAAGCTCCCGACTGGGCAGGCTGTACTTCATGCCGGCGTGGTTCATGGCGATGCCGTCGCAAACAGCGATGGTATTGAA
>JAFGOC010000007.1 GCA_016926705.1 Dehalococcoidales bacterium
GAGTGCTGGCACTCGCGGAACGACAAGGAAACGACTGCGCACTATATAGAGTTCTGCCGGCAACACGACCTGATAATGACGGGCGGGAGTGACTGCCATCAGAAGCCGGTAATCATAGGCACGGTGGAGGTGCCGGACTGGGTGGCGGGGCAGTTTTAAGGTTCTATTTGGTTTTTGGTTGTCCGTTTCAACCTCACCCTGCCCTCTCCAAACGGGACATAAGAGTATCCAAAGATTAGTTTGTTTGGAGAGGGGATTTTTTCTTAAGAGGGGCTGACGCCCCTCTTTAACACCTCGCTCGATGTAGAGTACTAGTTAAAGGCATCTTTAAAACACCTTGTAACTGTGCTATTATTCCCCCATATGGAACGCTATACCGCTTACGATGATTTCGCCTGGTTGTATAACCGGGAATGGATAGCTTACGGCGAGCGTATTTTCCCCGTTTTAAAAGATATCGCCGGCGAAACGCTGCCGGACAGAGGTAAAATACTCGACCTATGCTGCGGCACCGGGCAACTGGCGAAGGTCCTCACGGAAAAAGGCTACAAGGTCACTGGTATAGACGGCTCCGCCAACCAGATAAAGTACGCGAGGAAAAACGCACCCGGGGCAAGGTTTATTATCGCGGATGCCCGCGATTTCAAGCTGCCCCCGGAATATGACGCCGTGCTCTCAACTTTCGACAGCTTGAACCATATCCTGAAACCGATAGAGTTACGCAAAGTATTTAGAAACGTGAGTAAATGTCTTGCGAGCGGCGGGGTATTTATCTTCGACATGAACACGGAAAAGACCTTTGAAAAAGGGTGGAAAGTCTCGAAAGAGATTAAAGAAACGCCGGAGTATTTTTTCGCCCATTATGGCGACTACAATAAGGAGAGCAAGATAGCCGAGTTCCACTGCACAATTTTCCAGCCTAAAGCTAAAAACTGGAAACGGACCGATATAAACATTCAAGAGAGATATTATACTCAAACAGAAGTGATACGTTTACTGAAACGAGCCGGTTTTACCAGTCTAAAGAAATACGCCGCCGACAGGGAGCGCGGTCTGCACAAACCTAACAGGGGCTCATACAAGATATTCTATTATGCCCGGAAACCTTAATACCTACATATTTTCGCCCTGGTAAGCGCCGTTATAGCCTTCCGATTCGCCGGTAAGCTCCATGAAGACAAGCTGGGTAATGCGGGCATCTTTCTGCACGCGGAAGCCGTGCGGATTATGCACCGTCAGCAACGACTGCGAGCGGCCCTCGTAGCCGGCGTCCCAGACAGCCGTGCCCACGTTCACGCCGCAGCGGAGGAGAGAGGAGCGGGGACGTCCCAGAGCCATGATGTTCCTGGGGAGGTGGACGATTTCATTATAGGTGACCATGTAAACGCCGGGAGCAAGGTCGATAAACCCGTCGGCGGCGAATGCCAGCGGGGAGAGGTCAGCCAGGACCCTGGCGCCGTTGGACACGGCGATTGTTCCCGCCGACCGCACCGCCGCGACTTCGCGCAGGGTGAGGTCGAAGCCGTTGGCCTGCACCTGCTCGTCCAGGTCAAGCCACCCCTCGACGAGCGGGGGGTTGTGCTTTAGCAAACGGCGGATATCCTGGCCGGAAAGGACGGGCATAAAAATACCTTTTTCTTAAGACTCCTGATTATCTTAGCAGTTCCAGCTTTTTACGACAACGGAGGGGAAAAGGAAATCTTGGTATCTCCTTCCTGTTATTTAATTTTTGACGGCAGCCAACTCTGGATACTATAATAAAAATTATGAAAAAGAAACGGGTAATAGCGCTGGCGGTAATACCATTATTAGTATCAGTGATTTTTTTAGCCGGATGCTCCAGCACTGAATCGACCACTACCAATCCTGAACCGACTACTACCAATATAGAGTATCTCAAAGCCACAGCGACGAAACTCGGGATTAATTTTTCTTTCGAATACCCTGATTCATATGCAAAACCGACCCCGAATGTTTTTGAAGATACCGGAGGGGATAATTCTATTAGTTTACTTTATAGAGACCCCGAGAGCACCGGGGGAAAAGCGGATATACAGATATACATAATAGTATGCCCTCCGATACCCAATCGGCCGGATGCCGCTACCTGGACGGAAGAACACATAAAAATCCTTGAATATGCTGATGAAGACTTTGTACTCTACGACGAATCTGAGATAGAAGTAGCCGGCATAAGCGGTAAAAAGATAATATATTTCACGAAAATTTTAGGAGACATGAATTCTGAAGGTCTGATAATCCGGGACGCCTACCTGGATTACCGGGGATATATCTGGAAAATCTCGGTCATGGCGGTCGAAGAAATGGGAGACCAGGCAGAACCCATTTTCGAGCGCCTGCTAGCGACTTTTAAATTCCTGGACTAATAACGGCTAGGGTTTGCCGTATTTTTCCCTGATTTCCCGTTTGACAAGTTTGCCCATAGGATTGCGCGGCAAGTCATCCACGAAGACCACAGAGCGGGGGCGCTTGAAGCTGGCAAGATTCTGTCGGCAATATTCCATGATTTCATCTTCCACGGCCTTTGACTTCTCCAGGCCTTTCTTAAGTATTACCACGGCGCGGGGCTCCTCGCCCCAGGTCTCGTCCGGGACGCCGATAACCGCGACATCCTCCACCTTGGGGAACTCGCGGATAACGTTTTCCAGCTCCTCGGGAGAGATGTTTTCGCCGGCGCGTATGATAATATCGCTGGAGCGGCCGGACAGGAAATAATAGCCGTCCTCGTCGACATAGCCGACGTCGCCGGTATGCACCCAGCCGTCTTTATCGATTGTCTTTTTCGTTTTTTCCTCGTCCTTCCAGTAGCCGCTCATGGCGCGGGGACCTTTGGCAAGAATTTCGCCGACCTGGTTGGGGCCGAGCGTCTTGCCATCGTCATCGACGACCTTCATCTGGACGTCAGCCATGGGCTTGCCGATGGAGGCCAGCCGCTTGATTTTCTTTTCCTTTTCTTCCGGCGTACCCGTGATATGATGGTCTTCCGGCCCGAGAGCAGTAATAGTGGAAGCCGTTTCCGTTTGCCCGAAGGCATTGATAAAGCTGACATTGGGAAATGCGTCCAGCGCCTTACGAATAACGGGCAGAGGCATGGGGGCGGCGCCGTAGGTGATTACTTTAAGGCTGGATAAATCATGGTTTTTGAAATCGGGGTGGTCGAGGAGCTGCTTGAGCATGGTGGGCACCATCATGGCGCGGTTGGCTTTCTCCCTCTCCACCAGGGTCATCCACTCCTCCGGCTCGAACTGGCGCTCCATGACGAGCGTACGGGCGCCGTAGATAGCCGCCATCATCGCCTGGATACCGGCGACGTGATACAGAGGCACGGTGAGGATATTGCGCTCGCTGGTATCGGGGTCGGGCGGGGTAACATTTTCCAATACGTAGCCGGTAAAGCTGTTGTGAGACAGCATAACGCCCTTGGGGAAGCCGGTGGTGCCGGCGGTGTACATCAAGATGGTGGTATCTTTCTCGTCGATGGGCGTTTCAACTTCATCCGCCGGCGAATTCGCGATTAAGTCCTCATAATAATGCATGTCCGGGTGTTTTTTCTCAAGAGAAACCAGGTGTATAAGATGTTTCAGTTCCGGGTTGATGGACTGTATCAAGGGTATATAGCGCTCGCCGACGATTAAAATGGAGGCTTCGGCGGAGTTGAGCATATAGGTAAGCTCTTTTTCCTTGGCACGGAAGTTAATAGGCAGGTAAATAGCACCCGTCTTGGCGACGGCGAAATAGGTTTCCACACACTGGTTGCAGTTGACCTGAAGAAAAGCAACGACGGCACCCTTTTTAGCACCCAGACCCATCAGGCCGTGGGCCAGGCGGTTGACACGCTCATTAAGCTGGGCGAAGGTGTACCTTTTATCCTCGAAAACGATAGC
>JAFGOC010000043.1 GCA_016926705.1 Dehalococcoidales bacterium
ATAGGCACCGAGCATATTTTACTGGGGCTGGTGCGAGAGGACGAGTGCGTGGCGGCCAAGGTGCTGATGAACCTGGGTATCGGTTTAAGCAAGGTGCGCTCGGCGGTGGAGTTCATCATCGGGCGGGGAGAAAAGCAGAGCTCCGGCGAGACGGGGCTGACACCCCGCGCCAAAAAGGTAATCGAGCTGGCCATAGATGAAGCCCGCCAGATGGGGCACAACTACATCGGCACCGAGCACCTGCTGCTGGGCCTGCTGCGCGAGGGCGAAGGGGTGGCATCGAGCGTGCTGGACAGCTTCGGCATCACGCTGGAGCGGGCGCGCGCCGAGGTGACCCATATTTTAACACAGGGCGTACCCAAAGCCAGACTTTCCCGCAGCGGCAGCAAGACCCCGGCCCTGGACCAGCTGGGTAGCGACCTCACGGATGCGGCGCGGAAAAAGAAGCTCGACCCGATTATCGGGCGGCATAAGGAAATCGAGCGCGTCATCCAGATATTAAGTCGGCGCACCAAGAACAACCCGGCGCTAATCGGCGAGCCGGGCGTGGGCAAGACGGCGATTGTAGAGGGTCTGGCGCAGCAAATCGTGGCCGGCACGGTGCCGGAAACGCTGGAAGACAGGAGACTCATCGCCCTGGATATGGGTTCGCTGGTGGCGGGGACGAAATACCGCGGCGAGTTTGAGGAACGGCTGAAAAAGATAATCGACGAAATCAAGACGGCCGGCAACTGTATTATATTCATCGACGAATTTCACACTATGGTAGGCGCCGGCGCCGCCGAGGGCGCGGTGGACGCCGCCAACATCCTCAAGCCTTCACTGGCGCGCGGCGAGCTGCAGTGCATCGGCGCCACCACACTGGATGATTACCGCAAGTACGTGGAACGGGACGCGGGACTGGAGCGACGCTTCCAGCCGGTGCTGGTAGAAGAGCCTTCCGTCGATGACACGCTACAGATTTTACGCGGCATCAAGGAACGCTATGAAGAGCACCACCGACTTAAAATCAGCGAAGATGCCTTGAATGCGGCGGCCAATATGGCGGCCAGATATATACCCGACCGCTTCCTGCCGGACAAAGCCATCGATCTGGTAGATGAGGCTGCATCCAGGGTGCGCATACGGCACAGCACGATGCCGATAACGCTGAAGCAGAGCAAGGAGGAGCAGGAGAGTATCCGCAAGGACAAGGACGCTGCTCTGGCGACACAGCAGTACGACTACGCGGCGGAACTAAGGGAACGCGAGCTTCAGAACGAAGATAAGATAAAGCAGCTCGAAGCCGAGTGGCGGGAAGAGCAGGAGCAGACGGACATCGTCGTTGACAAGGAAGACATCGCCGAAGTGGTAAGCATGTGGACGGGCGTACCGATGGCACAGCTTGCCGAGGGCGAAATGAGCCGGCTGCTCAATATGGAAGAAGTCATCCACCAGCGCATCGCCGGGCAGGAAGAGGCAGTAATCGCTATCTCCAAGTCGGTCAGGCGGGCGCGGTCCGGCATTAAAGATATGAAGCGTCCGATGGGCGTTTTCCTCTTCCTCGGGCCTACGGGCGTGGGCAAGACGGAAATGGCCAAGACACTGGCGGAATTCATGTTCGGCAGCGAGGACGCGCTGGTACGCATCGACATGAGCGAATTCATGGAGAAATTCGCGGTCTCGCGACTGGTCGGCGCGCCGCCCGGATATGTGGGCTATGAAGAAGGCGGACAGCTTACCGAGGCGGTAAGACGCAAGCCCTACTGCTGCATACTGCTGGACGAAATCGAGAAAGCGCACCCGGATGTTTTCAACATCCTGCTACAGATATTCGATGACGGTCATTTGACCGACGCCAAGGGACGGCGCGTGGACTTCCGCAACAGCATCATCATCATGACCAGCAACTTCGGCGCGGTGGACATCAAGAGGGGCATGGTGGGTTTCGCGCAGCGCAGCGACGAAGCCAAAACACGGGAACACTCTTACGAGAAAATGCGCGACGACCTTCTTAAAAAGCTCAAGGACAGCCGTGAGAGCAACTTCCGACCCGAGTTCCTGAACCGCATCGATGAAATGATCGTTTTCCACTCTCTCACCGAAGAGCAAATCCGGGAAATAGTGGATATGATGCTCTCGAACGTCAGCAAACAGCTGGCGGAGAAAGAGATAAAACTCAAGGTAACCAATGAATGCAAAGACTTCCTGGGCAAGGAAGGCTACAAGGAAGAATACGGCGCCCGCCAGTTGCGCCGCGTCATTCAAAGCAGAGTCGAGGACAGGCTTTCCGAGGAATTGCTGCGGGGCGGACTGAAGACCTTCAAGAGGGTCTATGAGACCAGAGCCGCCATCAAGAACAAGGAGATAATCGACGAGGTTATCAAGTCGATTAAGGAAATCCCGGAAAAGCGGGCGGCGGAGAAAGAGGCGGACAAGTACCGCACCGTACCGGAAATCCTGGCGGTTGAGGCGGAAGGAGATAACATCACCGTTTACGCCACCGAGAGCATGAAGTACGACACTCAAAAGATAATCAAGGACGCGCTGGAAGAAAAGAAGAAAGAAGATTCCAAGAAAAAGGCCAGGGCAACGGACGAATTCAAGGTAACGGAGAACTCCTACGTCTCCGAAGTCGTGGTTGACGTGAAGAGCGGCGAAATTACCATCGATTCCAAAAAGGCGTTTACCCTGCCCAAAGTGGCCGTGGAGGCAAGCGCTTCATAATACTACCAACCGATAGTGACTTATAATAGCATCTTTAGTATAATAGGGCGGTGGCAGCTAGAAAGCCACCGCCTTGAGTTTTTAGAGGACCGGACAGTAAAGGAGCCCGAGAATTGGCCAGGGAAACAGTAGAAGTGCCCATTACGGGAAAAATCATCAGCGTCGCCGTAAAAGCGGGCGATACTGTTAATGAGGGCGATGTGCTCTGCATGCTGGAGTCCATGAAGATGGAAAACCCGATACTTTCGCCGGTGGACGGCACGGTGGTGGAGGTGGGCGTGCAGCCGGAGCAGGTGGTCAAGCCCGGCGAGAAAATCGCCGTTATCGAGTATTAGTCTTGCCATGCCCCGCCGCAGATTTGTATTATCCGGCGGGGCAATCTTATAATATCGGGTAAATAGCGGGAAGCAGGGAGAAAGAAATGGACTGGTCTTTCGGGCTGACGATGACATTCGCGGGGATGGGGATTACCTTCATCACGCTATACCTGCTGACGCTGCTTATCCGACTTTTAAACAAGCTTTTCCCCTTTAAAAGCGAGGAAGAAAAGAAGGGAAAGACTTAAGGGACTCAAGCCTTAAATGGACGCATTTATAGACGCCTTGAGAAGCCTGGGGCAGGGTTTCACGAACCTTACCTGGGAAGCGGCCGTCATGATTCTAATCGGCTGCGTGCTGCTTTACCTGGGCATCGGGCGGAAAATAGAGCCGCTGCTTTTGATACCCATCGGGTTCGGGGTGGTGCTGGGGAACCTGCCGCTGGCCAACCTCGGTGCGGGCGACCAGGGCGGCGTCATCAACCTGCTTTATAACGCCGGCATACTGACCGAGATTTTCCCGGTATTGCTGTTCCTGGGGCTGGGGGCGATGATAGACTTCGGGCCGTTGCTGGCCAACCCGGTCGTCCTGATATTCGGGGCGGCGGGGCAGTTCGGCATTTTCATCACTCTTTTGCTGGCGCTGGGGCTGGGCTTCGCCAAGCAGGAGGCGGTGTCCATCGCGGTCATCGGGGCGTGCGACGGTCCCACCGCCATCTACGTGACGTCCAAGTTTGCGCGCGAGCTGCTGCCGGCGGTGTCCATCGCGGCCTATTCCTACATGGCGCTGGTGCCAATCATCCAGCCGCCCATCATGCGGGCGATGACGACCAAGAAAGAGCGCGAGACGCCGATGGCCGCCGGCGAGAAACAGGTATCGCAGCGGGTGAAAATACTCTTCCCGATAATCGCCGGGATAGTCACGATACTGATAGCCCCCATGGGCGCGCCGCTGATGGGGATGCTGATGCTCGGCAATTTACTCAAGGAGTCAGGCGTGGTGGGCAGACTGGTGGACGTATCGCAGAACACCATCGCCAACCTGGTGACCCTGCTGCTGGGGCTGTGTATCGGGGCGTCGATGCTGGGCGGCAACTTCCTTACGTGGGACACGCTGCTGGTGTTCCTGCTGGGCTTCATCGCCATTTCAATGGACACGGTCTTCGGCATGCTGCTGGGCAAGCTGATGCGGGTAATAACCAGGGGCAGGATAAACCCGCTGCTGGGGGCGGCGGGGACTTCCGCCTTCCCGATGTCGGCGCGGGTGGTGCAGAAGGAGGGGCAGCGGGCCAACCCGCGGAACTTCCTCCTGTGGCACGCCATCGGGGCGAACACCGGCGGCCAGATAGGCTCGGTCATGGCGGCGGCGGTGATGCTGGCGATAATGAGCGGACTGGGCATTGGGCCGCTGGTCTAAATCCCCCTTGGTCCCCCTTTTACAAAGGGGGAAAGATTCGTTTAACACAAGGAAAAAAGAAATAACCATACCGGCGAAAGCCGGTATCCAGGTAGATGGAGTTAGTGCCATCTATACATAAATAGACCAGTGCCGTCTCACTGGATTCCGATTTTCATCGGAATGGATATTAGGGGAAAGTCTGTATACCAAAAGCGCCTAAAGCTTTAAAATTTATGCAAACCTTTACAAAAAATTACCTTCAAGCTATTGCCAAACCCGTGTATTCGTTATATAATAGCGTCTGGTGGTTTTCAGTCTAGGGTATCACATGCAATCAGTTTACTTAAACTCGACATTGGTTACGGATGACCTTAGCTCTAACCAACTAACTTGAGAAAGGAGGTCATCCGTGGCTTTTGAGGACAAAACGCTACAGTGTTCCG
>JAFGOC010000044.1 GCA_016926705.1 Dehalococcoidales bacterium
ATAAACTGGGGTGTTCTCATCACGCAGATAGTGACCTTTATCATCCTGCTGGTGCTGCTGCGCCTTTTTGCCTACAAACCTCTCATGCGCATGATGGACGAGCGCTCGAAACGGGTCAAGGAAAGCCTGGAGCAGGCGGAGTCCGTCAAGGAGCAATCCGCTAGGGCGGAAGAGGAGCTCAAGAAGCAGCTTGAGGAAGCCAGCCGTGAGGGACAGGATAGGATTGCCCGTGCTGTCAGGGCCAGCGAGGAGCTCAAGCAGAAGGCGGAGGAAGAGGCTAAAAGGGAGACTGAAAAGCTTATTATCAAAGCCCGTTCTGAAATTCAGCAGGAGCGTGATGCTGCCGTCACCGAGGTGCGCCGTGAGTTCGCCGACTTAACGGTGCTGGCGGCCGGCAAGGTTATTGAAAGATCACTGGATAAAGAAGAACACCGCGAGCTTATCGATAAAGTATTGGAAGAAAGCTCCAGCCTGAATAAGGAGTAATAATTTTGTCATTCTGAGGGAGTGAAACGACCGAAGAATCTCGGGGAGGGGTGATAAAAATCGCGGATTAACCCGGCATCCTTCGCTACGCTCAAAATAATATGGTTGTAGAAGGAATATTGTATGGCAAAGAAGGCAAACCCGCGGCGCTACGCTCAAGCTGTATTTGAAATAGCGCTTGAGAAAAAAAAGCTGGACTTATGGCAGTCGGACCTGCAAAAGGCCGTTGACGCCGTGTCTGAAGGCGACCTTCTTGCCGCGCTGGAGAGCCCCAGGATTAAATTTGAGGACAAATCGAAGTTCCTCAATAAGCGCCTTAAAAAAATCAACCCCCTTGTTATGAACCTTTTACTGTTGTTGATTACTAAATCGGACATCGGCATTATAGCAGAAATCGCACGGGAGTATCAGCTTCTGCTGAACGATTACCGCGGCATAAAACCGGCCGATGTCTTAACCGCCCTCCCTATCGAAAAGAAGGACGAAAAGGAACTGGCTAGAAAATTAGGCAAAATGGTGGACGCTAAAGTTGAGCTCAAGTCCCGCGTCGAGCCGGAAATCCTTGGCGGCCTGGTCGTCAGGGTTGGCGGCAAGCTCCTCGACGGCAGCACCCGCAGCAAGTTAGTGGCTTTAAAGAAAGAGCTTGCCACCGGTGAAATAAAACCCTAATGCTTGACAAGCTATCCCGACGAAAGTCGGGATCCAGAGGGGTTAAAGGGTGGGGAACAATATAAATTAGTTTAGTCTGGAGGCAAAGGAGGCAGTTCGGATGGCAACCAGAGGCGAAGATATCGTATCTATCTTAAAACAGCAGATTGAACAGTTCGGCACAGCGGTGACTATGGTGGATGTCGGCACCGTCATCGAGGTCGGTGACGGCATTGCCCGCATTCACGGCCTGTCTTCGGCTAAGTATAACGAGCTGCTTCAATTCCCCAATGATATAATCGGCATCGCCCTCAACCTTGAGGAGGACAGAGTCTCCACCGTCATCCTGGGCGATTATGCCGGCATTAAGGAAGGCGATGAGGTCAAGTGCACCGGCCGCATCGCTGAAGTCCCCGTCGGCGATGCCATGATTGGCCGCGTCGTCGATTCTCTCGGCCGCCCTATCGACGGCAAAGGAGCTATCAATACCGGTAAGACCCGCCCCATCGAGCGTGTCGCCCCCAACGTCGTTCTGCGCGCCCCCGTTGACACCCCCGTGCAGACCGGTATCAAGGCGGTGGATAGCATGTTCCCCATCGGTAGGGGACAGCGTGAGCTAATTATCGGCGACCGCTCCACCGGCAAGACCGCCATCGCTTTGGATACTATTATCAATCAGAAGGGCGGCGACCTTACTTGTATCTATGTGGCTATCGGCCAGAAGGTCTCGCAGGTCGCCCGCGTCGTGGCTACTCTGAATAATTACGGCGCTATGGAGCATACCATCGTCGTCTCTGCCAGCGCCTCCGAGTCCGTGGCTTTACAGTACCTCGCCCCTTATGCCGGCTGTGCCATGGGCGAGGAGTTCATGGAGCAGGGCAAGGACGTCCTCATTATTTACGACGACCTTTCCAAGCACGCCTGGGCTTACCGCCAGCTTTCCCTGCTGTTGCGCCGCCCGCCCGGCCGCGAGGCTTATCCCGGCGACGTCTTTTATCTGCACAGCCGGCTCCTGGAAAGGGCTGCCAAGTATGATAAAGAATACGGCGGCGGCTCGCTGACCGCTCTGCCCGTCATCGAAACGCAGGCCGGCGATGTCTCCGCCTATATCCCAACTAACGTAATTTCCATCACCGATGGCCAGCTCTATCTTGAGTCGGATTTGTTTAACGCTGGCATCAAGCCCGCCCTGAACGTGGGTATTTCTGTGTCGCGTGTCGGCAGCAAGGCGCAGACTTCCGCCATGAAAAAGGTCGCCGGCCGGCTTAAGCTGGATATGGGCCAGTACCGTGAGGTCGCCGCTTTCGCCCAGTTCGGCACCGCCGAGCTTGATAAAGCCACACGCTCCCAGCTGGAGCGCGGTCAGCGTATCCAGGAGGTCTTGAAGCAGGGGCAGTTCGTCCCCGTGCCGCTGGATAAACAGGTGATGATTCTCTATGCCGTAATCAACGGCTATCTGGACGCAATTCCGGTGGACAAAATCACCGCCTTCGAGTCGGAGTTCTACCGCTTCATGGACGCCAGCTATCCCGATGTCGGTAAGTCTATCGCCAGAGACAGAGACCTGTCCTCCGACGCCGAAGACAAACTGAAAAAAGCCGTTAAGGAGTTTGAACAAGGCTTCGCCAGGTAATAAACGTCATTCCCGCGTAGGCGGGAATCCGGGGGTGGGGAAAAGGAAGTGGATTCTGTCCTACGTCGGAATGACAGGGTGAGGGTGAAAAAGGAACAAAAATGGCTGAAAAAGAAATGGTTTATTGCGGTCTTGTGTGTGCTGAATGCGGCGCATATATCGCTACCATGAAAAACGATGATAAACTGCGCCAGGCGCAGGCGGAAAAGTGGGCCAGGCAGTACAATATCCCCGTTATGAAAGCCTCTGATGTTAACTGCACCGGCTGTGATTCCAAAGGTGTGAAAATGGGCCATTGCGCCGCATGCCGGATACGCACATGCGCTAAAGAAAAAGGTTTGAAAAACTGCGGGTATTGTCTAGACTACCCGTGTGCCCAACTGGAGTTTGTTATTAGGCACTATCCGGTTGCCAGAGAGAGATTAGACGCCATTAAGAAGGGGAAGAAATAACCCATGCCGGATATTCGTAAAGTCCGCCGTCGCATCAAAGGCGTCCAGAACATCGCTAAGATTACCCGCGCTATGGAGATGATCGCCGCCTCCAAGATGAAGAAGGCGCAGGAGCGCGGTCTCGCCGGCCGCCCCTATGCCGAGAAAATCGAGCAGGTCATCGCCGACCTCGCCGCTTTGCCGGAGACCACCATGCAGCACCCCCTCCTCCAGCGCCGCCCCATCAAAAAGGTCGCTGTGGTCCATATTACTCCCGACCGCGGCCTGTGCGGCGGCCTTAACGCCAATCTCAACCGCCAGCTGGCCGGCTTTATTCTCCAGCAGGAGGTTCCTGTCGAAGTCATTGCCGTCGGCCGCAAGGGCAGGGACGCCGCCGCCCGCTTCGCCTGTGAGATGTCCGCAGAATTCACCGGCTTGAGCGACCAGCCCGGCTTTCTTGATACCCTCCCCATCTCCAGTATCATCATTGAAGAATACACCAGAGCTGCCATCGACGAGGTCTATATTTCTTACGCCGGCTTTGTTTCTACCCTCGTGCAGAAGCCCGTCGTGAAGTTGCTTCTGCCCGTCCAGCCCGCGGAAATTCCCGGCGGACAGAACGTGGACTATATTTACGAGCCGAGTGCGGAGGCCGTGCTTGGTGGCTTACTGCCACGCTTCGTAGAAATGGAAATTTATCACGCCATTTTGGAGTCGATTGCCAGCGAGCAGTCGGCCCGCATGGTGGCGATGCGTAATGCCACCGATAGCGCCAACGAGCTTATCGGCGATTTGACCCTGCTCTATAACAAGGCCAGGCAGGAGTCCATCACCCGCGAGCTCCTGGATATCACCGGCGGCGTGGTGGCTCTGGAATAAAATACTCTGTGAGGTTCATATGGCTAAAGGAAAAGTTGTTCAGGTAATCGGTACGGTGGTGGATGTTGAGTTCCCCCCCGATGAACTCCCCGCCCTCTATAACTCCGTTGAAATCCAGTCCGGCGAAAACAAAATCGTGCTGGAGGTCCAGGACCATCTCGGCAATAAC
>JAFGOC010000045.1 GCA_016926705.1 Dehalococcoidales bacterium
CTTATCGAGCGCTACCTTGAGGACTCTATCGAGATAGAGGCGGACGCCGTGTCCGACGGCAAGGATGTGTTTATACCCACCATCATGGAGCATATCGAGTACGCCGGCGTCCATTCCGGCGATGCTGCCTGCGTCCTGCCTCCGGTCAGCCTTTCACAGAAACATATCGATACCATCAACGAATACACGCGCCGCATCGCCGTCGAGCTTGAAGTGGTCGGCCTGATGAACGTGCAGTACGTCCTGTGTAACGATGTCGTTTACGTCATCGAGGTCAATCCCCGCGCCTCCCGCACCGTCCCCGTCGTTTCAAAAGTATGTTCCGTGCAGATGGCGCGCCTGGCAACGCAGATTATCATGGGCAAAAAGGTCAAAGACCTCGGCCTTAAGAACTGGAAGATACCCCATTACGGCGTCAAGGAATCAGTCTTCCCCTTTAATATGTTCCCGGAGGTCGACCCCGTTTTGCGACCGGAAATGAAATCTACCGGCGAGGTGCTTGGCATCGCCGATTCTTTTGGCATGGCCTACTGGAAGGCGCAGGAGGCGGTCAACCGCCTGCCTACCGAGGGCACCGTGCTTATCACCGTCTCGGAGTCCGACCGGCCAGCGGCGGCGGAGGTGGCGGCCGGGTTCGCCAAACTCGGCTTTAAAATAAAAGCTACCGAGGGCACGCGTGAATATTTAGCCGGCAAGGGCATCTCCAGCGAGCATATTTTAAAAGAACATGAGGGCCGCCCCAACATCACCGACGCCATCAAGAACAAAGAGATACATCTCTTAATCAACACGCCTACCGGCAAGCTAAGCCGCTATGACGACTCTTATATCCGCAAAGCTGCCATCAGGTATCGTGTGCCCTATATCACCACGCTGGCGGCGGCCAGGGCGGCTGTCAGGGGCATTACCGCATATCGCGAGGGCCGTGAAGATGTAAAGTCCCTCCAGTCTTACCACGAGGATATTAGAAAAGCTTCACGATAAAAAAACGCCCGCCTCAACATCAAAGAATTCGACACTAAAATCCACGCCGCATTAAGCGCCATTATGTCTGCTTTCTAGCTTATTTTTATAAGGCTTTATCTATAAAACCCTTGACATTTGTCATTTCATGGACTAAGGTAAACTTTAGGGCTTTTTTATATCATCAATTAGCCCCGGGATAGTTATTAAAAACGTAATTAAAAAAAGTGGGGGCGATTAACATTAAAAGCAGGATTTTAAGAGCTTTTTTTGCCCTGGTGCTGGTTTTGAGTTTCAGCCTGATAATGGCTGTGCCTGCCCATGCAGATGTAATTATAACGCAGGCCTCCGGAGGAGGAGCCATATCTGCGGATACAACTGCGGGTGCCTGGACCGACCTTGGGCCTATAAGCATTAACGAAACCGCCGTTGATGAAATTGCTGCGAATCAGAATGGCGTGACCCTGATTCTTAGTATCCCGGCCGGCTTCGAGTTTAACAACGGGCAAGTGCCAAGCATCAGCGGTCTTGCTGGGGATATTACCGCTCTTGGAGTCACAATATCATCATCCAATATAACGGTAACCTTTACCACGGATGCCCTGGCGGATATAACCGATAACATCACTATTGGAGCAGGGCCTACTATCCAGGTTCGGCCAACGGCGGGAACACCTCTGTCCAGCGGTAACATTGCCCGACATGCAACTTCAAACTCCACCATCGCCGGTATTGACGGCAACACCAACTTCGGCACGCTTACCGAGGTTGCCGGTGCTATAACCACCCTCACGATTATCCAGCAACCCACGGATACCCTGGTTAATGTAGCCATAGCCCCGGCGATTACGGTGAGGGCTACGGACCAGTTTTCCAATAACGTTACCGGCCAGAATATCGCCGTAGTGCTCCAGGCAGGTACGGGTGCGCTTTCCGGCACTTCTCCGCGAGTAACCAATGCCTCGGGTATTGCCACCTTCAATGACCTGCAAATCGATACCGCGGGTCCAGGTAAAGTTTTAAGGTTTTCCTTCGGGGGTGTTACCGTTGACTCTAATCCGTTTAATATCACCGTGGCCGGCATCACCGTTAATCCCACCGCGGGACTTATCACCACCGAAGATGGCGGCACCGCCACTTTTACTATCGTCCTCACCAGCCAGCCTACGAACGACGTGACCATAGGGCTGGCCAGCAGTGATTTAACAGAGGGCACTATATCCGCGGATAACGTCACTTTCACTGACTTAAACTGGGACACGCCGCAGGATATTATCGTCACCGGTGTTGATGACCCCGAATTGGACGGCAATATCGCCTATACCATTATCACCGCCCCGGCTGTCTCCGTCGATGGTAATTACAATAATTTGAACGCCAGTGATGTCAGTGTTACTAATATGGATAATGAATTCCAAAGTGTACCACCTGTAGAAGGCGTAACAGATGTTTCAAGTATCGTCACCAGCGCAGGCCTATTTACGCAGGAAGCTACCGTCACTTCCGGCGATAATAATGTTCAGTTGACTATCGACCAAGGCACTACAGGCCTGACCGCCATCGGTCAGCCGCTCTCCCAGCTGATGATATTAACCCTGAATTTCCCTCCCGACCCTCCGGAAAATTCGTCAGTTATAGGTCTTACCTATGATTTCAGGCCTGACGGAGCCACATTTGACCAGCCGGTAACGATTACGTTTACCTATAACCCTAATAACATACCACCCGGGGTTAATGAAGAGGACCTCTCGCTTGCTTTTTACGACGATATTAACGGGGAATGGGTCGTTCTCCAAAATATTGTCGTCGACCCGCTAACGCACACCATCACCGGCCAGACAAACCATTTCACTCCTTTTATGGTGATAGCTTTCACCGAACCTGCTTCTTTTTCTGTTAGCGAACTCATACTTTCGCCAGTGGAAATATACATCGGTGAGACCACGACCGTTAGCGTCACTGTAACCAATACCGGCGACCTTTCCGGGACTTATAGCGTGGCCCTTAAGATTGACGATGTCGTCATGGAAACTCAACAGGTCACTCTTAACGGCCATGACAGCCGGACGGTAGATTTTTCTCTATCCCTGAATACCGCCGGGACTTATAATATAGGTATCGGCCTGTTATCCGGCGTATTAACCGTCATGGAGCCAACACCCACCGCGGCACCAACGCAAACGCAGGAACCAGCCCAGACACAAACGCCTGCCCCCCCTTCTACACCGGAAGTAGTTCCATCACCACCAGCAACTCTCGCACCCGCTACCCCGGCACAAACAGCCGCCCCGACCCCCTCGCCGACAGTGGAATCCGGGGCTAACTGGGGGATGATTGGGGGCATTATCGGTGGGGTCATAGTTTTGGCCGTAGTCCTTGGATTCTGGATAACCCACCGCAGGGACTAGATTTATAAGCGGGAATAAAAAACCTCTTAAGACGTAACTAACGAATCAAAGTCTTATACCACTAACATCTTCTTATGACTTCTGCCGTAAAGTCAGCGAGGCCAGTATCAGAAGCCCCGCTGCATAAGCTACCAGTATCCATATGTCCTTGCCTATATCCAGCAGGCTCTGCCCTTGTAGCATCATTGCTCTTATCCCCTCCACTCCGTAGGTCAGCGGCAGGAACTTGGATACCCATTCCAGGACGACCGGCAGCTGGTCCACCGGTATGAAAAGTCCGCTTACGAATATCTGCGGAATGATAATCAGGGGGATAAACTGTATCATCTGGAACTCATTCCTGGCAAAGGCCGAAAAGAAGGTGCCCAGGCAGACTGCGTTAATGCCCATAAGCGCCTGGAAGACGAGAATCTCCCACAAATTGCCGCTGTAATTGATATCCAGCACGTACACCATATAGAAAAACATTATCAGGGTCTGCAACAAGGCGAACCCCAGTAAGCCCAGTAAATACCCCGCCACGACATCCATCTTGGATATCGGCGAAGCCAGCAGGCGCTCCAGCGTGCCCTGGGTACGCTCCCTTAAAAAACTGATGCCTGTTATCAGGAATCCGAAGAAGAGTATCAATGTGGCCAGTATTGCCGGCGAGAAAGCGTCCAGCGAAGTCTTGTCCGGGATGCTGAAACCGGCGATGCTGGCTATTATCAGCGGGGCTACAATTATCAACGCGATAGTGCGGCGGTCGCGCACCACCTGGAGTATCACCCGCTGGGCGATGGTAAACGTATTACCGGACATCTTTCCGCTCCTCGTCCTGCCTGATAAAGTAGAGGAAGGCGTCCTCCAGCGAGGCATCTTTATCGCCGGTAGCGGCACGTAGTGCCGCCGGTGAACCCTGCCCCACCACCCTGCCCGTCCGCAGGAAGGCCAGCTGCTGACAATGCGCCGCGTCGTCGAAGGTGTGACTGGAAATAACCAGCGTATGTCCCGCCTTGGTAAGGTTAGTAAAGTATTCCCAGAAATGCACTCGTAATTCGGGGTCCAGTCCTACCGTCGGCTCGTCGAGAAATATCAAAGGCGGCTGATGGACTATTGCGCAGGCCAGGCTGACACGCTGCTTCATGCCCCCGCTTAAGTTTATTATCTGGGTCTTGCGTTTATCCCAGAGGTCAACCACTTTAATGATGTCTTTAACGCGCTCTGACCTTGCTTTTCTGTCCTTCATTCCGTAAATCCTGGCAAAAAAGTCGATATTCTGCTCTACGGAAATTTCCGAATACAAGGCCGGCAGCTGGGGCATGTAACCGATATTCTCGGCTATCGCTCTCGTCGGCGGCTTTCCCAGGCATAGAATGCTGCCCGACGTCGGCTTTAGTAGCCCCACCATCAGCCGTATCAGGGTGGTCTTGCCCGCCCCGTTAGGCCCCAGCAGTCCGTAGCTGGTGCCGTTCGCAATTTCCAGCGTCATGCCGTCGATGACTTTAAGATTGCCGTAATTAAAGGTGAGGTTATTGACGGTTATCGCAGGGCCCGTCATCCGGCGACCTCCTTTTCTTTGAGGAGTCCGTGCCACAATCAGTCCAGTAACTTAAAACTCTCAATTAAGTGCACAAAGTCGGCTTCAACTTCTTCTGTGTCTTCCATGTTTGTGGTAACGACAAGAAACCAGATCTGTCCCCCGTAGTCAAAAGCTGTGACCCAGCCTGTTAGTTTGTTGGGGATATTTTGAATATCTTCTACTAACATTGAAAAGACCATTTTTTCTGCGTCCGTTCCGGCAACCTGCAGCGGAGACCGCTCGTATATTTCAACGTCTTTCCCTGTAAAATCGAGATTATCCGCATAGTTGTCCAGCTTGGTCCTGGCATCCTGCCAGTCTGCCGTGGGATTCCATAGCTGTACATTTATTATCTTACGAGTCATGTTGTTATCGGTCGAGGCCATGTATTGCAGCACAATATAACCCAGATCTTCAGTATCATCATCTTGGATAAATTCATTTTTTTCGTAGTCGTCTGGATACTCGAACGAAAAGTCAATTCCCCGCTTCGTTAAAGTCTCGGTAACATATCCGGTGGTAGTATTTTCGTGATTACCGGAACAGCCCGTTAAAGGCATTGGCATCATCGAAATTATGAAGATTGGAATGACTAAATAGACGATTTTACGCGTTATTACTTTATTTTTAAAAATCATTTTACTTGGCACCTTTCATATACCTTTTCCATTTCCGCCGCTATCGACCCCCACCCGTATTTTTCCCGCACCAGCTCCTGCCCTTCTCGACCGTACTGCTGCCGTCTTTGCTCGTTACCCAGCATTTGCCGCAGTCCATCTCTAATCGACGCCGCTTCATATTGCACTGCCAGCCCCCCCTTCTCCTTGACAATATTAGCTATACCGCAACGGTCAGTTACCACCACCGGCGTGCCGCAGGCCAACGCCTCGAAAACGCTGATGCCGAACGACTCATAGAAGGAGGGCAGTGTGTAAACGTCTGCGTCCACATATGCGGCGAGTTTCTGTACTCCGAAAAGACCCCCCGTGAATATAACCCTGTCTTTCAGATTCAGATCGCTTGCCAGGTTTTTCAGCGTCGATAGGTAACCATCGTCTGGACCGGCAATTGCCAGTCTTGCCTCGCTATATTCTCCCACCAGTTGGCTAAAAGCCTTTATCAGCAGGTCGATGCCCTTGCTCCGATGCACCCTCCCCAAGAACAGGACGACCCTGTGCTTTGCTTCCAATCCGTACTTCTCTCGGAATTCTCCTTTCGACGGCAGGTCCCGGTATTCTTCAAGGTCGATGCCATTGGGCACGATGTCTATTTTCCCCTCATCGACACCGTAGCCTATAAATTGCGGCAACTCCAAGGGTGCCAGCGCTACCAGCCGTGTCGCGTCCTGAATGAGCCTCCGGCCTCCCATGGCGTCGAACAGCCTCTTCAATCTTTGCTTGGCGAGGATATTTACCAGCGACCCCCTCGGCTGCACTATATATGGCACCCTGTATTTCAGGGCATAATGGTGCGCCATTAGGTTCTGCAGTGTACGGAACTCATTGAGGTGGACAATGTCATAATTTTTCAGGTCTTGCTTCATCGCGCTCATCATCCCGGACGACAGAAAAATCCGGTGTCGAAAAGCTATATAGTTGTTAAGGTTGCGGAAACGCCTTATCTCAATGCCTTCGGTTTTCTCCTGTTTTTTCTCTATCCGTTTATGCCTGTCCAGGGCGTCGGTGGTGAATACGGTAACTTCATGCCCCCGCTTGACCAGCTCCTTGCACAGCCCATACGTACTGCGCGGCGGCCCTCCGTACGACCACGCCGGATAAAAATAAGGTATCACCTGCAGTATTTTCATATTTGGTTCATTGATGTAAAAAAGTTAAAAACAGAGCATTCTAGGTAGTCATGTAGCCGCGACTGAAAAACCTCAATGCTGTGAACTGGTTTACCGCCTGTTCCAGCAGCTTTTTATTCAACGTCGCCTCCGCGTCCATGCTTCTCGCCAGGAACACTTGCGCCATCCGCTGCCGGTCTTTCATAATCGCTCTCGTACCTATCCCACGGTAGGTCTCGATGTCCTGATAATAACGGAACTGGGACATTTCTTCGGCGTTCAGGGGGTCTGGTGCGCCCTTGGGCGGCTGCGGTATAGCCAGGTGTACTTCAAGTCGCTCGGGGTGTGTCTGCAGCAAGCCGGCCACGAAGCTCCACGCCGTCATGACCGAAGGCACCATCGCTTTCATACGGAATACTTTATAATTAGTGTTGCTCTTTTTAATAGCGTCATACTGGGCTTTATGCAGCCGGGTAAAGGCTTTGCCGACTTCCGTCAGACCTTTGTCCATCCACAGTTTATTCCCCATTTTTTCTATGAGCTGGTGGTACTCCTCATCGATGAAGATGCCTGTCTGGCAGAGATAAGGCTCGTAAACGTTTTTATCCAGTTCTTCGGCCTTTATCTGCCCCCCAATCTCCTTGCCCTTGAAATAGTTCACGATAAAACTGCGGGCGCCCTGTGTGGTGATTCTTTCGGCGTGCGAGCCCACGTCCGGGAAGTCCTCCCCTTTTTTAAGCAGCCCCACTTTAGTACACCACCTACGCAAGTGAGGCCCCATGTAGGTCTCCTCCAGCTGACGGTCGAAGAGGTCGTTGGAGACCGAAATGCTGGTGTTGGATATCAGGGCTAGCTCCGTACGCTGTTCCTTGGAAAGGCAAAAATACACCCGGAAACCGTGATACCTTGATAC
>JAFGOC010000046.1 GCA_016926705.1 Dehalococcoidales bacterium
GCGCCTCAACCTGCTTCGTGCAGTCCTTTATCAGGGCATCGCTGCGCTTTAAATGTTCCTCGGCGGCTTTCTGATGGCCGTTATTTTTATCGCGGATAAACCATAATTGTGAATGGAAGGCACGTAAGATATTTTCTATATCGTCAGCGTCTGTTTCCTGATTGTCCTGCAGCTGCTGCAGATAGGCTTTCCAGCGGGTTGAATGAAACAAAAAGAAAAACCCCTTTCGCAAACGCAATATTTATTAGCATTATTATCATTGATACGAACGGGGTTTGTCAACGTGAAGATGGAATCATGAATGAATTCTTCATGTGAGGAGCAGCTTGAAATTTTTCACTCTAAGGAATGTTTAAGATTCAGCCGGGTTCGTCTCCGGGGGGCGGCGTGGAAATATCTCCGGCCGGCTCGCGCAGCTGGCGGCGGCGCTTGATGAACAACCTCACGGTAAACGTCACCAGGTAAATCACGGCTAAGAGACCTACTGTGATCAAAACGGTGTACAAGGGATTGAATTTCTTGATATCTTCTATCGTCATCCCGAAGATAGCGCCGACGCAGATATATAAGCCGTCGAAGATGATGCTGGAGAGGACTATCCCCAGCGCCAGCGTGCGGAAGCGTTTTTTAGCCGCCATTACCAGTAACATCGGGAATCGTCCCCCAATCAGCCTGGCAAAGGCCACGGAAAACGGCGATATGATATTAATGCGGGCGATGGGGCCGGACCTGACTATCAGCTTGTTTATGAACCGGTCCAGGCGTATTTTATGGTAAAACCTGGTCAGGGCAGGCATGCCGAACTTGGCAATGCGGTACAGTATCAGCGAACCTAATTGCCGGCCGACCTGGGCGCATAACCATAATCCTAACAGGTGCCAGGGCGGCATTTTCCCGGTACCTACGTTTATACCGACATTCACCCAGAGGAATTCCAGCAGGAAGAGGATGGATATCCCTATTTCTCCAAGGCAGCAGATAACGAAGAAAAGCAGGGCCATGCGGGGGTCTAAAGTTGCGGTGAAATCAACGATGCCCCGCAGGAAGGCCTCAAAGTCCATTACCCGGCCTCGTTGTAGGCCGGGACGTTAAACATTTCCGAAACGGTAACGAACCGATAGCCTTTCGCCAATAGCTGCTCGATAATCAGGGGTAAAGCCTTGACCGTAAATGTCCTATCAGCGTTGGCATTGTCGTGCTCGGTGCCGTAGCCGTCATGCAGTAGAATGACAGCACCAGGATAAGTCCTGCTGACGATTTTGTCGGCATAGGCCTGTGCCGCCTTATCAAGGTCGGTCCCGGGGTTTAACCGGTCGTTGGCGGCGACGCCCCAAGTTATTTCTATCAGGCTGTTTTCCTCAACGCAGTCGAGCTCCCAGGGGGTCTTTTTCCCGTGCGGCGGACGGTAAAGGTGGGGCAACACGCCGGCGACTCTATAGATAACTTCCTGCGCATCTTTCAGGTCGTGGCAGCCCTGGTCGCTTAAGGCATGATTGGCATCGTGAGTATTGGTATGGTTGCCGATAACGTGTCCCTCGGCCAGTATGCGTTTGGTAATATCCGGGTAAAGCTCCACGTTCTGCCCGATGACGAAGAAGGTAGCTTTAATGTCATATTCCTTGAGGATATCCAGTATTTGCATGGTGTATATCCCGTTGGGGCCATCGTCAAAAGTCAGGGCGACGCACTTTTGGTCCGGACTGCCCCTGAAACGGACTTCGCCGAAGACCGGTGATGTAGGCGAGAAATAGCCGTAGGCGGCAAAAGCGATGAAAAGCGCCAGTACGGCGCTGATGGATAATGCCATCCGCTTGCGTAGAGTAGGCACGGCGGCCTTGGGCTTGGATGATACCAGGTTTATGCTGAAATCAAGCATCAGGCGGGATATGTTATCGGTTATTGCCATTAGCAAGACAAACCACGGTTGTTGCACGCTCCGTGACGAGGTCAGGCAGTATATTTTGGGGTCGTAAAGTACATCGCCCAGCTTGCGTAAGCGTGTTGTCATGCCGTGCTGGTCGGCGGAGTAGGGTATGTTCCTGTAGCCCCCCACCTTGTTAAAAGCCCAGCGACGGAAGGCGAAGGTGGCCCCGGAAACCAGGAAAGGCCTCTTGAAAAAGAATGCCGATATTCTATTCAGCCAGTCCCTTACCGTAAGCTCGATGAAGGACCAGAGAAAGAAATCGCGGTAGAGGAAGCGACCGGAAACAGCCACGGCCTCCGGGTTATCTCTAAATTTATCGGCGATTTGCTGCAGCCAGTGCTCGGGGTAGAGGGTGTCGCCGTCGGCCTGAACGATGATATCGCCGTCGGTGGCGTCGGCGCCCACCTGCCGGGCGTAAAAGACGCTCTTTTGTTCGCCGGCGCTGACCACTCTCACGCCGAAACTGCGGGCGATTTCCGCCGTGGCATCCCTGCTGCCGTTATCGACGACGACGATTTCATAATCGCCCTGGTAGCTCTGGTTTTGCAGAGAGCGCAGCGTGCCGGCGATAAGCCTGGCTTCATTCCTGGCCGGTATGATGACGCTTATCTTCATTTTATTGTTAATCATACCATATACAGTCAACGTAATGATATTGAAACAGGACTATAGTACCCCCTACGGCAGGGAAGGGGAGGGGCGCCTGCGAGGGGACAGCCAACAGCGGGTAGATGGCAGGATTTAACCCTTACCCTTGTCTTCCCTCTCCCATAAAGAGAGAGGGCAAAGAGGAACAAATGAGAAAGGGTTAACTATTTATGTTTGTTTTATTTGTTTTTGAGAAAAATTTTTTTGGTGTTTTAGCTTTGGGTTGTAGCTGATTTGTTTTTACTAATTTTAGAGTTATGTTTAATTGTTATGGCAAGTGTGGGAAAATCCCTCTGTCTCTCTCCTTCGACAAGCTCAGGACAGGCTCTTTGCAAAAGGGAGACTTCCCCATTATAGGGGGTTTGAGGGGAGAAAGTTAAGGGGAATTTGTCGCGGGGGGATATTACATTCTTATTTGGTAAACATGTTACCCCGGCCTCCGCGAGTATTGATAAGTTGATATTTTGTGGATATGATAGAATTTATATATATTTATCAAACATAAGCTTTGATGTTTAAATTCCTGACACCTAAACCGACGATTTCAGACAAAGACCTGTCTCAAGGGCTCCGCTGGCTGGCTCTCGAGGGCGGTTTTTCGCAGGGTTTTTTCAGTATTACCACCAGCGGATTCCTGGCGGCGTTTGCGCTGGCGCTGGGCGCCAATAACCTGCAGATAGGGATACTGGCGGCGATACCGTTTATCATGCAGATTGTGCAGCTTCCCTCTATCTGGCTGGTAGAGAAGATACGCTGGCGCAAGGCTATAGCTGTTTTAAGCTGGGTCCCGGCGCAGTTACTGTGGATTCCCATGGCTTTGATTCCTTATTTCATGGATATTCCTGGCCGCGGCGCCATATCTATGCTGCTCCTATTAATGTCATGCCGGGGACTACTATCGGCGATGTGTACGACAGCGTGGAACGGGTGGATACGCGACCTTATTCCACAGTCGATACTGGGGCGCTTTTTTTCGAGACGCCTTATACTGGCAACGATTATAGGCATGGTATTCAGTCTCGGCGCCGCTTTCTTCGTTGATTACTGGGAGTCTATAACCACCGGCGGCGATGTGATTCACGGCTATACGTACGTGATGCTTTTCGGCGCCATTTTCCTGGGCCTGGCCAGTCCGGTTATGATGTCGCTGATACCGGAGCCTTTGATGCAGCCGCCACCGGCACCGCAGCCTTCTATGGGGCAGCGCCTCACCGCGCCACTAAAGGACCGTAACTTTCGGCGGCTTTTACAGTTCTTGCTTGTCTGGGGTTTTGCCTCTAATCTAGCGATACCCTTTTTTGCCGTATATATGCTGGTGCGTCTCGGCTTTCCTCTTGCCCTGGTTATCGGGTTCAGCATATTGAGCCAGGTTTTCAATATTATTTTCTTAAGGGTATGGGGTCGCTATGTCGACCGTTTCGGGAGCAAGGTCATCCTGTCAATCTGCGCGTCACTCTACCTGCTGGTAATCTTCGGGTGGATATTCACGACAATGCCGGAGAAGTATTTCATGACCATACCGCTGCTGGTGGTGCTGCATATTTTTATGGGGATCGCTACCGCAGGGGTCAACCTGGCCGTGACGACAATCGGACTGAAGATGGCGCCGAAAGGCGAATCTACGTCCTACCTTGCCGGCGCTTCACTGGCGACGAGTATCGGGGCCGGACTCGGCCCGCTGTGCGGAGGACTGGTGGCCGATTTCTTTGCGACGCGCCAGCTTAATCTTACCTTTACCTGGGTATCACCGGATACCATCGCCGAAATACCGGCCTTGAGCATTATCGGGCTTGATTTCCTCTTCGGCATCGCCTTTATTTTCGGGGTAATCACACTGGGTATGCTGGCCGGGATAAAGGAGGAGGGGGAAGCCACCAGGGAGGTCGTCCTCGAATCGCTGATATACCCCTCGCGAGAAGCGCCGCGGCAGGTAAGTTCGGCGCCGACTTACAGCCTGTTGAATAACTTTCCTTTCAGCTACCTGAAACACATACCCCTGCCGGGGCTTGATGCCGTTCTGGGTATTACGGCGTACCAGATAGCCGAGATGGCACGGGCGGCCGCCTCGGCGGCAATCGGGGGACAAAGACTGACCAGACGCCTGACGGTGGCACTGGAAAAGATGCTCATCTGGAAGGATAAGGAAGCGCTGGATAAACACGCCGTGGAAATTTCCAGGGAGGTGGCGCGCGGAGCCATGCATGCAGCAGACAAGAAACCACTGCCCGTGGAGGGACTGGTGAAGCCGGTGACATCCGGCGTGGTGGAAGCGACCAGTAAAGCAGGCGTCGACCCGATGAACGGTATACTGGGAGCCAGCAAGGGCGTTATCCAGGGGGCTTCTGAAACCGGGATGGACTTAGGTGAGGCGACTATTAAAACACTGGAAGCCGCCCGGGAGATAGCGAAGAAAACGGGGATTCCCCCGGAAGAGGCGATTATCCAGGCGGCACAGGGCGCTTTGCAGGCCGCCGAGGGCCTGGGACCCCAGGCTGCCGCCGAAATAGTGGAGTACCTGCCGGACGAAGCGTTTAAGAAACAGAGGAAGAAGACTAAATAGGGGATTGCTTAAATAACCCCACCCCTTTACCCCTTTACCTTTGGTTTTCAATTTCTTGCCCTTCTCATCCCCTTCAAGTAAAATATTCATGCAATGAAAGACGACGTCACCCCCATACGGCGGCAGTACCTCCGCATCAAGAAGCAGTACCCCCACGCCATCGTGCTGTTCAGGCTGGGCGACTTCTACGAGACCTTCGACGAGGACGCCCGCATTACCTCCAGGGAGCTGGAAATCGTGCTTACCTCGCGGGAGATGGGCAAGGGCAATAAGGTGCCGCTGGCGGGCATCCCTTACCACGCGCTGGACGGCTACCTTGCAAAGCTCATCAACCGCGGCTACAAGGTGGCCATCTGTGAGCAGCTTACCAGGCCCGGCGAAACTAAAGGCATTGTTGAGCGGGACGTCGTGCGGCTGGTCACGCCCGGCACCGTCGTCGAGCCCGACCTGCTGGACAGCAAGACCAACAACTACCTCGTCAGCGTGGCGGGGGGCGAAGGGGAGGTCGGTATCGCTTACGTGGACATCACCACCAGCGAGTTCGCCGTGACGCAATTGCCGCTGGCGCGGGCGAAAACGGAGCTAGAGCGACTCAACCCCTCCGAGGTCATTGCCGCCGAGGGCGCGGACATAGAGTCGCTGGGAACCGACGGCAATATCACCCGACTGGACAGCTACCGCTTCGACCTGGAGGTCGCCCGGCGTGCCCTGCTGGAACACTTCGGCGTGACGACGCTGGAGGGCTACGGCTGTGAAAGCTTGCCTTTAGCTATTAAAGCGGCGGGCGCCATCGTTTACTACATCGGCGAGACACAGAAGTCGGTCAAGGGCCAGCTCAACCGGCTTTCAACTTATGTTACGGACAGCTTTATGGCGCTGGACGAGCAGACCCAGCGCAACCTCGAGATTTTCCAGGGCGCGCGTACCGGCGGTATTGAAGGCTCGCTGCTCTCTATCATAGATGTTACGAAGACCCCGATGGGCGGGCGACTCTTGAGGAAGTGGCTGGGCCAGCCATTACTGGACGTCACCGCACTGAATAAACGGCTAGATGCCATCGACTGGTTTGAGGGGAAGACCATGGAGCGCCGCAGGCTGGTGGAGATGCTTAAGGGCATCGCCGACCTTGAGCGCTTGATTAACAGAATCCGCAGTGAAATCGCTATACCGCGCGAACTGGTCGCCCTGCGGCGCAGTCTGGAAGCGATTCCTGAAATTAGAGAAATCATAGAGAGCGGCGGCGGCACGCAGGCGATAGACTGGCTCAAGAACGAGCTCAAGTCATGCCGCAGCCCCATCGACTTAATTAATCTGGCTATCGTCGATGACCCTTCCTCGTCGGTGGGGGAGGGAGGGGTCATCAGGCGCGGCTTCTCGGAGGAACTGGACAAGCTCCGCGAGGTCTCCGGCAGCGCTAAAAAGTACCTCGCCGGGCTTGAGCTCAAGGAGCGCGAGCGGACCGGCATCAAGAGCATTAAAGTGGGTTTCAATAACGTCTTCGGCTACTATATCGAGGTCTCCAAAGCCAACCTCAACCAGGTGCCGGAGGAATACATACGCAAGCAGACACTCGTCAACGGCGAGCGGTTCTTCACACCGGAGCTTAAGGAATACGAGTCCATGATTCTCAACGCCCGCGACCGCATCGAGCAGATGGAGAACGACCTTTACAGGCGGGTGTGCCGGCAGGTGGCCGAAGAGAGCGACCGAGTTCTAGCCCTGGGCAGTGCTTTAGCACACCTGGACGTGTTTGCGGCGCTGGCGGAGGTGGCCGTACGCAACAATTACGTCCGCCCCACACTGGACGACGGCAATATTATAGATATCAAGGAGGGCCGCCACCCGGTCGTGGAGAGGAGCCTGGCGGACGGCGACTTCGTGCCCAACGATATTTACCTCTCCAACGGCGACGTCCAGCTAATCGTGCTGACGGGACCCAACATGTCCGGCAAGTCCACCTACTTGAGGCAGGTTGCTTTAATCGTGCTGCTGGCGCAGACCGGCAGCTTCGTACCGGCAAAGTCGGCCGGAATCGGCATCGTCGACCGCATATTCACGCGCATCGGGGCGCGGGACGACCTCGCCGCCGGGCAATCGACTTTCATGGTGGAGATGGTGGAGACCGCCAATATCCTGAACAACGCCACCGCGAGGTCGCTCCTTATCCTCGACGAAATCGGGCGGGGCACCAGCACCTACGACGGGCTGTCCATCGCCCGCGCCGTGGCGGAGTACATCCACAACTACAAGGGGCTGGGGGCGCGGACGGTTTTCGCCACACACTACCATGAGATGGTCTCCCTGGCTGGCTACCTCCCCCGCGTGAAAAACTTCAACGTCTCGGTCATCGAGGAGGGGGGCAGGGTGATTTTCCTGCATAAAATCGTGCCGGGCGGGGTGGATAAGAGCTACGGCATCCACGTGGCGCAGCTGGCCGGCCTGCCGAAGTCGGTGCTGCACCGCGCCCGCGAGGTCTTGAGCGAACTGGAAACCGACGGACGGGCGGCAGGTACGAAGAAAAAACCTAAAGAACCCTCCACGCAGATGCCCCTATTCGGGGAGAGAACTGAACTGGAAAAAGACATCGCCGGGCTGGACATCGAAGGCATGACCCCGCTGGAGGCCCTGAACAAGCTGTACGAGCTTAAGAAGAAAGCGGAATAATAAAAAGGGAGTAGCACCATGAAAATTCTCGGTATATCTTTCAGTCCGCGCAAGGGCGGCAACACGGTCGCTATGCTTAAGGAGGCACTAGCCGCGGCTAAAAAAGAAGGCGCGGAGGTCGAGCTTTACAGCGTCGTCGGCAAGGACCTGCAGCCCTGCGACGGCTGCTGGGGGTGCATGAAGACGGGCAAGTGCCACATCAAGGACGATATACCGGAGCTTTTCGAAAAGATGCTAGCCGCCGACGGGCTGATTCTCGGCACGCCGATTTATTTCTGGGGCATGACGGCGCAGGCCAAGACCGTCATCGACCGCACGATTTCACTCAACCAGGCGGGGAGGAACTTGAGCAACAAGGTCTGCGGGGTGGTGGCTTCCTGCGGCAGTCTGGGCATGGTGAGCGCGCTCAAGGACTTAAGCTACTACATCATCCAGCGCCGGCTGCTGCCCGCTAACCAGGTAAGCGCCTACCTGATGGGCCCGGACGACCTCAAGAAAATGCCGAAATGCCTCGAGGAGCTTAAGAAACTGGGACGCCAGATGGCGGCTTTAGTGAAGATGAACTTCAAGTACCCGGAGGAGTTTGCCCGGGGACCGGGGGCGTTCGGGACACACACGAAATAAAAATCAAAAATCAAAAATCAAATATCAAAAACACAAATCAAAAAGAGAAAGATATTGTAGTAACATTATGAGAAGGGGAAATAACCAGCAATATCAAATATTATGGTTATTTTGGATTAGAATTGGTTTTTCTTCTTGTCTGCTTGCTTTTCCTTGTTTTAGGCTTATTGTTGGTAACATTATTAGCTGAGACTGGTATTTGACCTTTTTTTAAACGACTAGAATAATACCAGAAGAAAATACCAAATAGTATTAGTATTATCATTCCTACATAATCGCGCTGTATGAAGGAATCTTTAACTGCTGGCAAAAATGATGGAATTAACGTACTTGCCAGTGCAACTCCGATTAAAACTAAAAGCATTGTATGTGTACCTTTGTAGATGTAACCAGCGTAAATCGCAATGCCTCCATAAAAGAGAAATGATAGGCCTAATTTGATATCATCAGCTAGTAAAGCATATGAGATAATTGCATATAGAACAATAGCCGTACCAAGGAGAAAACGATTATCTGGTTTTTTTAGAGCTTTCCTATGGATTAATTTGCTATTTTCCCAAGACCTTTTCGCAATTATTTTGATATTTTGCCATACCCAGTATGTTATAGCTTTCATAAAGGTTGTCCTTTACGTAAATTATACTCCTACGTGTCAAATGTCCAAAAAGAAAATCCCCCTTTTCATAAAGGGGGAAGGGAATCTTTGAGATTTGACCTTTGATATTTGATATTTAAATCATGTACCCCCACCCGTCCTTCACCTATTCTACACCACTGCTTCACTCTGTCAAATGCATGGTGTATACTTTTAAGTAGGCAGCAAGCGGAGGTATCTATGAAAGCGCTCGTTATCTATGATTCTATGTACGGCAACACGGAAGAACTGGCTAAAGAAATAGGCAGGGCGCTGGGGTCGGGGGCAAAAGTCGTTAAAGCAGGGTTTGCCAGGGTGGAGGACGTAACCTCCAGCCACCTCGTTATAATAGGTTCGCCCACGCAGGGCGGCCGGCAGACGCCGGGGATAAAGGCCTTCGTGGACGAGCTCCCGGTGGAGGCATTTAAAGACAAGCGCTTCGCGGCTTTCGATACGCGTTTCAAGAATGTCTTTGCTAAGATATTCGGCTATGCCGCCCCCCGGATAGAGTCGGCCATCAGGGACAAAGGCGGCAACACCACCGCCCAGCCGCAGGGCTTTTTCGTCAAGGGCACCAAGGGGCCTCTGCTGGAGGGGGAACTTGAGCGGGCGGCCACCTGGGCGAAGAGCATCGCTGCGGGACTGCCGACCAGCCAGATGCCCGGCGACTACGAGGTAAAAAGGAAAGAAAAATAAATAGTCGCTGCTTTCCTTGACTTCATTCTCGACCTTGCCTTATCCTTTAGTCGATATCGATTAAAGGAGGCCCCACATGGCTGTAAAAGCACCCAAAGGCTGGTATGATATTACCGTGCCCCTCAAGCAGGGGATAATCTATTTCCCCACCGACCCCGTGCCGCCCAAGATTTACCGGCTGCACGACCGCGCCCTCGGCGCCAAGGTCACCATGTCCATGCTGGAAATAATTTCTCACACCGGCACGCATATCGATGCGCCGCTCCACTTCATCGCCGACGGCGAGACCATCACCGATATGCCCCTCGATGCTACGGTAGGCCCCGCCCGCGTAATCGCCATCAAGGACAGGGAAAGCATTAAAGCCGCCGAACTGAAAAAACATAATATCAAGAAGGGCGAGCGGATACTCTTTAAGACCCGCAATTCTCCGACGGGCTATGAAGGCGAGAAATTCAGCGACGACTACTGCTACCTCGACGACGACGGCGCCGACTACCTCGTGGAGAAAGGCGTGAAACTGGTGGGCATCGACTTTATCACCATCGGGACTATCAAGCGGATGGAGAATATCGCCCATACGCACGAGGCGCTGCTCGGCGCCGGCATTTATATAATGGAAGACTGCGCCCTGGCTAACGTGCCCCCCGGCGAGTACGAGCTGCTCTGTCTGCCGCTGCCGGTGTACAAAGGCGACGCTGCTCCATGCCGTGCTATCTTGAGGCCGCTCAAATAAAGTTTTATCTTTATGAGACTTTTTTAACATCTTCTTAACAAGCGCCGGCTTATAATGACAATAGGAAGGCAGAGGAAAATACGGGGCTAACCCTCACCCAAAATGCGATTTTTTCTCATTGACCCTGTATGATTCGGGACTGCTAAAATTAAAGAGAAGCCGGGTAACGAAAACTACCCTCCTTCGTTATATTAATTGAGGGTAGTTTTTTGTTAGCTTTTTGTGAAAACTAAGCGCTGTTTTGAGATACAGTTGTGTCCTTAATTAACTAAGATAAAAAACGGAACAATCGTTTCGTAGTTAATAATCGCAGGCATCGGGGTTTTATGAACAATATACAGAGCAAGACGATAAAAGTTGACGGACTGGACGTGCGTTATTACACGGCCGGGCAGGGAGAACCGCTGGTGGTGATTCACGGGGGAGGCGGCGACGCGCGTACCTGGTGGCGCAACATAAGGGTGCTTTCAGAGAAGTACACGGTCTATGCCCCGGACCTGCCGGGCTACGGGGGCAGTCAGCCCCTTAACGGCAAATACTACGTGCCGGAACTATCCGACTTCGTGGAAAGATTTACCAAAAGCCTGGGACTGGAAAAGTTCAGTCTGGTGGGGCACTCGCTGGGAGGGGGTATCGCTCTTGACTA
>JAFGOC010000047.1 GCA_016926705.1 Dehalococcoidales bacterium
ACCGTTTCCCACTCTTCGTCGGTGGTGTTGTATATCATTCGGTCGCGGTTAAAGCCGGCATTGTTCACCAGAATATCGAGTCGACCGAAGCTATCGAGGGCGGTCTTGATAATACTTTCCGCGCCGTCGACCACCGCCACGCTGGCGTAGCTGGGCACCGCCTGACCGCCGGCCTTTTTAATATCGGCGACCACCTCATCGGCGGGTCCGCGGGAAGTCCCGGAACCGTCGGTAGCCGTGCCTAAATCGTTGACCACGACCTTAGCGCCCTGGGCTGCCAGCGCGATAGCCTCGGCGCGCCCCAGGCCCTTGCCGGCGCCGGTTACCACAGCCACTTTCCCCTTCAATAATTCACCCATGTCTGCCCTCCTTGTACTTCAGGCAATGACTTCTTTGTCTTTCAAATCCGTAATATCATCCCAGGTCAGGCCGAGGACCCCGGTAAGTATCTCTTCCGTATGCTGGCTAAACTCCGGAGCGGTGTTGCGTATGGTGGTGGGGGTCTTGCTGAACTGCCAGGGAGGCATGATTACCTTGAGCTTTTTCCCGGCGGGGTGGTCGATTTCCCTAAAATAGGTATCCGCCCAGGGGGTAGGGTCAATGGCGACTTCACCGGGAGTCCTGACGGTAGTCCAGATGATATTTTCTTTAGCCAGCCTCTCCGCCCACTCTTGTTGTGTTCTTTTTTTGAAGACTTCATCGAGAATCTTGATAAGTGGCACGTTATTTTTCATGCGTAACTCGTGGGTGGCATATCTGGGGTCGTGCTCCAGCTCGTCCAGATCCAGCGCTTTGCAGATGCCCGTCCAGTAGCGGTCGCCCTGGATGCAGGCCAGCTGAATCCAGCGTCCGTCGGAGCACTCGTAGCTGTTGAAGATGGGATTACTTTGATTAGTACGCGAGACACGCCCGTATTCCAGACCGGTGGCCAGCACCGAGGAAAGCACGATGCCCATCGACCATATACCACCACCATATAAGGAAACACAGACCTCCTGGCCTTCGCCGGTACGCTCGCGGTGGAAGAGCGCCATCATGATAGCGCAGGCGGCGTACATGCCGGTGGTGTTATCACCGAAGCCCGGCACCTGGAAGGGCAAGGGCGTGCCCGGCTCGCCCAGACAGGACATAACGCCGCTGCGTGCCCAGTACCCGACGAAATCGTAAGCCCCGACGTCTTTTTCAGGCCCGTGGAGTCCGTAGCCGGAAAGATGGGTGTAGATAATCTTGGGATTAAGCCTTGAGATATTCTTGTATTCCAGCTTTAAGTCTTTAAGCGCGTGGGGACGGAAGTTACATACAAAAACATCCGATTTTTCCACCAGCTTATATAGAATCTCCCTGCCCTCTTTCTTCTTCAAATCGAGGGTGATGCCCTTTTTATTCAGGTTATAAAACTCAAGGACATAGTTGATATCGTAAATAGGCACGTCGCCGCTGATTTTGAGGATGCCACGGGTCTGGTCGCCGCCCTGCGTACGCTCCACCTTGATGACTTCGGCACCCATATCAGCAAGGATACGGCAGCACACAGGGGCCAGTCCCGCCTCGCTGACATCGAGGACACGGATGCTTTCCAACGCCATTTTCATATCATGTACCTCCTGGAAAGGGGCTATTTCTCATTGCCGACGATGTTGCAGCTGCAAACTCCAGTGCCGGCATTGCCGCCGAGGTTGTGGGTCAGGCCGAGGCGGGGATTTTTTACCTGCCGCGGCCCGGCCTTACCCTGGAGCTGCTTATAGACCTCATACATCATGCGCAGGCCGCTGGCGCCCAGCGGGTGCCCGAAGCACTTAAGCCCGCCGTCGGTATTGACGGGCAACTCACCCTTAAGTGTAAAAGTCCCGGCCTCGATATCACCCCGGGCGCGACCCCGCTTACTGAAGCCGAGGTCTTCATAAACAATCATCTCGTGGATGGAAAAACAGTCGTGTACCTCGGCGATACTGATTTCTTTGCGGGGGTCTTTCACGCCGGCGGAAGCATAGGCCTGACGCGAGCCTAATATATTTTCCTCGATATGCACGAAATCATAGTCCTGCCGCATGGCACCCTGCCTTGCGCCCACGGTTATCTGCATAGCCTTGATATAAATGGGGTCGGGTCGGAACTTCTCAGCCATGTCGGCGCGGGTAACCACCGCCACCGCTGCTCCGTCGCTGACCCCGCAGCAGTCGTAAAGCCCCAGCGGCCAGGCGATAATCGGCGCATTCACCACCTGGTCGATAGTCAGTTCATTCTGAAAATGCGCCTTGGGATTGAGGCTGCCGTTGTGGTGATTCTTCACTGCAATCTGGGCTAGAAGCCTTTTACCTTCCTCCGGCTTGATGTTATAGTCGTGAAAATAACGTGTAGCGAGGTAGGCAAAAGAGGCCGGGGCGCTGTAGCCGGGGCCGATGCCCGAGCTGGCGTCCTGGTTATCACCGACAACGCTGGGGCCCTTGAGCCCCGTAGCGCCGGAGTCCTTTAATTTTTCCACCCCCACCGCCAGTGCAATATCGACGACGCCGGCGGCGACGGCATAGGTGGCTGCCCGCAGCGCCTCGGAACCGGTGGCGCACATATTTTCTACGCGTGTCATGGGTATGTACTGTAGCTGGAGGGGTGACAGGGTAATAGCGGAAATACCGGAAAAGACGGTGCCTATCCAGGCCGCCTGAATGTCCTTGGGTTCGATACCGGCATCTTCGAAAGCCTCGTAAGCGGCTTCAACAATCAGGTCTTCCACGCCCTTGTCCCAGCGCTCCCCGAACCTGGTGCAACCCATGCCCACGATGGCGACTTTATCTTTAATGCTTTCCATGGTCTTTCCTCCCTAGGGTAAACCTGCATGTTAATCAATAACAGGTTTTGCTTTCCAGAAATAGTTGTGGATACCGCGACTGTCAAACATCTTGCGGAAGGTCATCTCCAGCGGTATGCCGACTTTCAGTTTATCTACATCACAGTCGGTAAGCTCGCAGATAAGCCGACCACCACCTTCGAAGTCGATAACACCGCTGACGCCGGGGGGATTAAGGGTGGGCATAAGCTGGTCGACGCTGTAGGTGAAAAGTATTGCCTTCTTATCGGAAAACTTGTATGGCTCGAACTGGTCTTTAGCCTGGCAGTTGACGCATACGCGAGGCGCCTGGCCGATTTGAGAAATCTGTGGTGCTCCGCACTTTTTACATTTCGCCCCGTATAGAGCATAGATAGCTTTCCTTTCTCGCCAGCGACTTTGCAAAGAGATTGGAGAACGTTCCGGCAGAGTGGAGGCTTCCACCGGCACGAGCCCCCGCCACGTAAGGTACTGTCCGTAGCTTATATTAATTTTTCCCGCCAGCTGGTGGGAGATAACCGGCCTTCTCTGGAATTTTCTGATTTCATCGGTAGTGCGCAGGATAAAGGCATCGGCGCCATCACCGTAGCCGACAAAGAGAATCCGGTCGCCCGGCTTGGCTTTCTCCAGGGCGGCCGCCAGCATCAGGAAGACCGCCGCCGACCCTGTATTGCCGATATCGTTATACAGCGGGTCCTGCACCTGCGACTTTTCAAATTTAAGTCGACGCGCCAGGGCGGCGTGCTGTCGTGCGTCCGCGGCGTAATATACGACTTTAGCAAAATCGCCCAGATTAAGCCTGCATTTTTTAAGCAGTCCATTTATGACCGACTGCATGGTGGGGAGATAACCTACCTCATCGATAAAACGTCCCTCGGCGGAGCGGGGGAATCTATCTTCTTCGGAGCGCCAGATATCCGTAAAGTCGTTATATATGGAATAGCTGCCTTCTATCTCGGCAATCACTTTTTCCGCGCCGACCGTTAAAGCGGCAGCGCCGTCGCCTAATGCCTGTTCCAGCGCGCCCTTGGCGGCGCCTATACGGGTATCCGCAGCCGCTATCATCACCTTTTTCGCCGAGCCGGCCGCAACGGCATCAAGAGCGGCCTTGAAAGCGGCTGACCCCGAACGCAAAGAGTCGGTAAAATCAGCGACATGGCACCCCTCCTTGAGGTCGGCGGCGCTGGCCACAATAGCCGACGAGAGCTTTTCTTTATAAGGCGCGGTGGTGGTGGCTAAAAATAATCCCTCAACTTCCCCTCCCCTTTTTAAGCAGTCAAGCGCGGCCGCCACCGCCATAGTGACGGTGTCTTCGTCATACCCGGCGACGGCTTTAGTGCCTCCCAAGCTCCGGCCGCCCCACATCCTGCCGATTTCATCGCGGTTGAGGCGGTAAATGGGAACGTAAGCCCCGATTGATATAATTCCTGCCATCTCCCGTATTTCCTTTCTTTCAGCATGACGTGACAATGAGGTAAAAATGATTAAAGTACGCGTTTACAAACGTGTTTTCTACCTAAAATATCTTATGCTGTGGGATAGGCAGTGTCAAATTGGTATAAAGCTGGGGTAACTAGATAAACCGTTCGAAGCGGTCTTTTTTAGCTTTGCAGATAGGGCATATCTCCGGGGGACCGTCCCGGGCGCAGAGATAACCGCAGACCTTGCAGCGCCAGACGGGTAAAGGCAGGGATGAAAGAGGTTTTGAGATAGTCTTTGCATCAACTTTTTGTCTTCTATCGGGCGGGAACCGCCGTTCCGGGATGGAGCCCACCTTTTTCTTGCCTTCCACAACCTCCCGGGAGACATAGAGACTGCAATAGCACGCGCCGTAATCGGCAAGGTCGGGGTCGCGGTAATCACAGGGGCAGATGATATCCAGGTCTTGCTTCTTATCACCTGAAGCAAGGCGACAGGGGCAGGCGGAATAGCCGTACCGCTTTTCATTGACCAGCAGGCCTTCCAGCAGTCGCCGGGTCATGTTAGTATCGGGGTTGAGATTATAGCCGGCCGACTCCGCTTCTTCGCGAAGTTTCTTGTAAAGGCGGTCGATTTCCTCCGGGGCAATATTAGAGGATTCGTTCATTAGCCTAAAGCCTCCCGGATTTCATCTTCCTTGAAACCGACGATACATTTTTGAGAGTCTAAAACCAGGGTGGGGAAGCTACAGGCAGGATTATATCTCTGAATTTCTCTAATAACTGCGGACTGCTCCTCGCCCTTTAAAAGGTCAATGTATGAATAATCGTATTCAACCCCCAGCTGTTCGAGAAGCTTTCTGGTCTTTTTACACCAGCCGCAGGTACTTAAAGCATAAAGCATGACCTTGCCCTTTTTTCTGCCGGTAACATGATTGACAGTCATGATTGCAGCCTTTCTTCTCCCCCGTATATCCCTCTCCAGTTCTATTCTAGCACATATTTTGGCCGCAGTATTAAAGCCCCAAATATAGTACTTAATACTCATTGATTTTCGTGGGCATTTAGTATATATTATAAACTATATAATATATGAACTATATAGATTCTATACCAAATCGACTCCAGTAAGATGAGGAGGAAATAGGATATGCGTGATGATACCCAGAGAAAAGTCACTTTAGATTTACTTTCGGTGCCTCCGCTGGTCTTCCGTATGGTAAGACGCCGGGTGGTAAGTACGACGCTTGCCGAAACCAACCTGGATATCAAACTGCTACACTTCGAGATAATGCGGGTTCTGAAAGATGAAGGAACGCTGCACCCGGCCAAAATCGGCGAAAAGCTGTTCGTGGCCAAAGCCCAGATGACCCACCTCATTGATAAGCTCGTTGAGCTGGACTTTGTAAAAAGGGAGATGTGTCCCGACGACCGCCGGACGATTAATATCACGCTTACGGCCAAAGGCCGCAAGGTGCTTGAGGAGCAGGACAATCTGGTAATTAACGCCATGCAGGAAAACATGTCCTCGCTGACGAATGCAGAACTGGAAGACTTATCAGACTCGCTGTACAAGCTGCGGGATATTTTAATTAAACTGGAGCAATAAACAGAAGACCCATATTGTGTTTTTGCCTGCAAATAATTAAAGAGTGAACTGATTGATGGCCAAATACATCCACAATCCAAACGTACTGGATACCGAACACATCGGACGACTGCTGGTAAAGCTGGCGACGCCGGCATTTTTCGGGATGTTCGTGCAGACGCTTTATAACGTTATTAATACCATTTTCATGGGACAATTCGTCGGCGGGGATGCTATTGCTGGTCTCACGGTCGTCTTCCCGTTGCAGATGCTGGCCTGGGGCATCGGCATGATGGTGGGGATGGGCGGGTCGTCGCTGATTTCCAGGTCGATTGGCTCGGGAAAAACGGACGATGCCGAAAAAACGGTCGGCAACGGCATCAGTCTCGGCTTTTTGATAGCCACCGCGGTAATGGTTATGGTACTGCCGTTCACCGATTTCTGGTTGCGGCTGATTGGCGCTTCGGACGCCGTGCTTCCTTATGCCAGCCCCTACCTGATTATCATCATGAGCGCCAATATTTTCAACGTCCTGGCGATGTCGCTGCTTAACTTTTCACGCGCTGAAGGCAATGCCAGGGTGGGCATGGTGGCTATGATTATCGGGGCGGTACTAAGTATCATCCTCGATGCCATTTTTATCATACCGCTGAAAATGGGCGTGGTTGGAGCCGGTCTGGCGACGATAATATCACAGATTGTATCGATGGCATATCTTTTTAGCTACTATCTCTCTGGCAACAGTTACCTGAAAATACGCTGGCATAACCTCCGCCTTGATTTTTCAATAGTGAAACAGATGCTGGCTATAGGCGTCGGCTCCTTCGTGCAGACAGTTGCAGGCAGCATATCAGCCATGCTGTTAATCAGACTGGTGGTCAATTACGGCGGCGATGTCGCCCTCGGGGCCTACGGCATTATCCAGCGCGTGATGATGTTTGCTACCATGCCAGCGATGGTCTTCGGGCAGGGTTTGCAGCCGATACTCGGTTTCAACTACGGCGCCAAACGCTACCACCTCGCAATTAAAGCTGTAAAGATAGCGGTCATGGTCTCCACATCGATCAGCTTGCTGGCCTTTGCCGTGCTTTATCTTATACCAGAACCGATTATGAGGATATTCACCAATGACCAGGCCCTTATCGACTCGGGTATTCATATATCCAGGCTTATCTTCTTCTCGCTGCCGTTCATGGGCACGGTGATGGTGGGGCAAACGATTTTCCAGGCAATCGGCAAAGCATTGCAGACTTTTATACTCGCCATCGTCAGGCCGGTAGTATTTTTAATCCCGCTGGTGTTTTTATTCTCTCATTTCTGGCAGATTAACGGCGTTTTTCTGGCCTATCCGGTCTCCGATATGTTCACTTTACTGCTGTCTTTCTTACTCGCAGTACCTGTATACCGGCAATTCCGCAGGGCTATCACCGAGCAGCAGGCGGAGGCAGCCCCGTCCTACCAGCCGGTTAACTCAGCCGAAATCCACAGCACTATAAAATAAATAACCACATGCAGATTAAAAATCATAACCACAACGTGCTGGATACCGACCATATCGGCCGGCTACTGATGAAGATGAGCGTCCCGATGTTCTTCGGGATTATAGTCCAGCTCATCTACAATACTGTCGACACCGTTTTCATCGGCCATTACGTCGGGACTGATGGAATAGCCGCATTATCAGTTGTCTTCCCGCTGCAAATGCTGGCCATGGGCGTGGGCATGATGGTGGGGGTGGGAGGTGCATCGCTGATTTCAAGGCTGATAGGGGGCAGCGACAAGTCCGGCGCAGAACGCGCCCTGGGAAACAGCCTAGCCATAGGCATCGTGCTTTCGATTGTATTCACAGTCATCGTCCTGCCCAACGTGGACTACTGGATAAGGATGGTCGGCGCTTCGGAGAAGGTACTTCCCTTTGCTAGGGACTACCTGTTTATTATCATGGCTGGCACGGTTTTCAACGTACTGATGAATGCCTTGATGGTATACACGCGTTCCGAGGGTAATGCACGCGTCAGCATGATTATCATGATTTTAGGGTACGGTCTTAACATATTACTCGATGCCATTTTCATCATATGGCTGGACATGGGCATGACGGGTGCAGCCCTGGCCACCCTGATATCCCAACTAATCGCCACGATATATGGCATGAGTTATTACGTGACCGGCGGCAGCTATCTGAAACTGCATATCAGCAACTTTGCGCCTGATTTTAGAATCCTGAAATTAATATTCGCCATCGGTATTGCGCAATTCGCCCAGACAATAGCCATGACCATATCAGCGACGTTTATCATAAAAATGGCATCCACTTACGGCGGCGACTTAGCGCTGGCAACCTTCGGTATCATCCAGCGTATTTTATATTTTGCCATGGTGCCGGGCATGGTTATCGGGCAGGCGATGCAACCGATACTAGGTTTTAATTACGGTGCCAAGCGTTTCCGTCTCGCCTTGAGAACGATATCATTAGCCGGTATTGCGGCGACGTTATTAAGTATAGTGCTTTTTATCATACTTTACGTTTTCCCTGAACCGATAATAAAGATATTCACCAGCGACCAGCAGCTAATTAAAGAATGTGTTCATGTAACCAGAATTACATTCATCGCACTGCCGCTGCTGGGCTTTTTCAACGTTGGCCAGATGGTCTTCCCATCCATCGGCAAGGCACTGCAGTCCTTTATCATCGCCGTGGCCAGGCCGTTGGCATTCCTGCTACCGCTGGTGTTGATACTGCCGCAGTTCTGGCAGCTTAACGGTGTCTGGATATCATTCCCGGCCTCTGATACACTGTGTTTTCTACTGGCCGCAGCGCTGCTTATACCGCAAATAAGGGAATTTCAAAAGGCAGCCGCCGCAGAATCAGCCAGTTCCCCGATTGACCATTAGATTAAATATCATTTAGTATTAACGACGAAAACCTTTAATGTTTGTTGAAAATGGAAAATACTCTTAACAATGCTCTTGACTGGCTTTTAGAGCCGGGTGATATCGGCGTGAGGTATCTTGCCCTGCGCGACCTCGTTAAAGCGGATTCGAAAGAACTGGCTGCCGCGAAAAAAGCCGCCCATAAAGAAGGCCCGATAGCCGTAATCCTGGATAAGATTGATAAAGAAGGCTTCTGGGTTAAGCCGGGCGCCAGTTACCTCCCTAAATATACCAGCTCGGTTTGGTCTATAATTCTACTTGCCCAGCTGGGCGCTTCGGTAGAAATAGATAAACGCATCGGCAATGCCTGCACTTATATGCTGGACCATAATCTGACGAAATACGGGCATTTTACTATCAACGGCCAGCCATCGGGGACGGTGGACTGTATACAGGGCAACCTCTGTGCTTCGCTACTCGACCTGGGTTGCCGGGACGCGCGCCTAGATAAAGCTTTCGAATGGATGGCCCGCAGTGTAACCGGGGAAGGCGTTGCCCGCGTGACAGATAAAAAGGCGTCGCTACGCTACTATGCGTATAAATGCGGGCCGGTCTTTGCCTGCGGCGCCAACGACAAAAAGTCTTGCGCCTGGGGCGCAGTACCGGTAATGCTGTCTTTCAGTAAATTACCCGCCGGTAAAAGGACACCGTTGATAGAGAGGGCGATTAAAACAGGTGTTAATTTCCTTTTCAGCACCGACCCGGCTAAAGCCGACTATCCCAGCGGATACAGTCAAAAACCGAGCGGCAACTGGTGGAAATTCGGCTTTCCCAATTATTACGTTGCTGATATCCTCCAGATAGCCGATGTGCTGGTACGCCTGGGACACGGCAAAGACCCGCGCCTGGCTAATACGCTCAAGATTATCCGTGATAAACGGGACAGTCGGGGACGCTGGCCAATGGAATACAGTTATACTGGGAAAACATGGTTGGATTTCGGCTTTATAAAACAGCCTAATAAGTGGGTCACTCTGCGCGCTTTGCGCGTTTTAGATATGGTGAAATAATTAAATATTAACCAGTTACTCTTAGCGACACTATCGAGAGGATAATGAAAATAACAACCAGGACGATAGTAAGCTGAAAGAGGGTCTTTTCCACGCCCCGCTTGGTGCGATAAACCGTATCCGCCTGGCCGAATATGCCACCCAGTCCGCCGCCCCTCACCTGTAATAGAGCCAACAATATCAGGACAACAGCAACTACTATCTGCGCAATATATAAATAAGTTTCCATCTATATTTTCCTACACAAACTTGGCTAGGCTTCAGCCAGTTTCTTTTTCAGGACCTGATTGACAAGCTGCGGATTAGCCCGTCCCTTGCTTGCCCTCATCACCTGCCCGACCAGGAACTTAAACGCCGTTTCCTTCCCTGCTTTGTAATCGGCAACAGGCTGCACATTTGATTTTATCACTTCTTCGACTATTTTCTCAAGCTCGCCCGTATCGCTGATCTGGCTTAAACCGCGCTGCCGGATAATTTCAGCGGCGCTCCGGCCGGAATTAAACATCTCTTCAAGGACGGACTTGGCAGTGGCGGTGTTTATCGCACTGTGCGAACTTGATATCAGAAAGGAGAGTTTATCAGGGCCGACTTTTTTACGGAAGGCTTCAATATCGATACCGCCGGCGTTGATGATGCGGCTTACCTCGCCCAGCAGCCAGTTGGCGACTTCTTTCGGTGATACTTCCCTTCTAACTTTAGTGCCCTCTTCAAAATAGTCGGCCATGGCTTTGGAGCCGGTCAATAAATCGGCGTCATACTTCGGCAGGTTATATTCATCCATAAACCGGTCACGCCGGGCTTCCGGCATCTCGGGGAGCTTTTTCCGCACCTCCTCCACCCAGTCGCGGCTAATCGTCACCGGCGGGAGGTCGGGCTCTGGGAAATAACGGTAATCATGGGCATATTCCTTGCTGCGTTGGGTGACCGTCTTGCCCCCGGCTTCCACCCAGCCCCGTGTCTCTTGCAGGAGCTTTTTACCGTCGTTGATGGCTTTACGCTGCCGCTTCGCCTCGTACTCCATGGCGAGGAACACGGCTTTGAAGCTGTTCAGGTTCTTGACTTCCACCTTGGACCCGAGTTCAGTGCTACCGACAGGCCGTATGCTGATATTCGCATCGCAGCGAAAGGCGCCCTCCTCCATGTTGCCGGTGGAAATGCCCAGGTACTGTAATATACTGTGCAGCTTGATGAGGTACTGGCGCGCTTCCTCCGCCGAGCGCAGGTCCGGCTCGCTGACGATTTCCATCAGCGGCACGCCGGAGCGGTTTACATCCACCAGGCTGCAGTCCTCCCCGCCGATATTCCGATGTATAAGCTTAGCAACGTCCTCCTCCAGGTGGATGTGGTTAATGCCGATTCGCTTCGTCATCCCCTCAACATCGATATTGATATAGCCCTTTTTACTGATGGGGGCATAGGCCTGCGAAATCTGGTAGCCCTTCATGAGGTCGGGATAGGGGTAGTTCTTGCGGTCGAACCTCGTGTAGTCGGCCACCGGGCAGTTCAAAGCGAGGGCAGTCATGATGGTGTATTCCACGGCCTGTTTATTGATGACCGGCAATACACCGGGCATGCCCAAACACACCGGGCAGACATGGGTATTGGGAGGCGCGCTGGCGTAGTCCGCGCTGCAGGAGCAGTACATCTTGCTCCTGGTCAATAGTTGGGCATGGACTTCCAGCCCGATAACGGTCTCGTACTTCATAGAAATTCCGCATTAAAAAAGGACATAACAAGTATAGCGCAATGCAGTTGGGCGGGCAAGGGAAGGGTGTAAGTACCAGGTTTCAAACCGCGGCTTTTTCAGGTTTGATTCGTTTTGTAAAAAGGGCAAAAAAAACTATCTTTAATTTTAGCTTTGGGGCGGAGTAAAACGATTCATTTTTAGCTTCGATTCGTCTTGTCATTTTTTTATTGTTTTTCCTAATTCAGCTACGATTCGTTTGGTAAAATTTTGTTGTTTTTCAAATGTTTTATATTAAGTTGTTAAAGAGCACGGGGTAAAAACCTTTTCAGCTAATAATAGTATTGGTCCAAGCGGGGCGGGTTGTCAATGCTTTGCTGTCACTACGGACTGCCTCCCATTATCTACAAAGCCGCTCTATATATGCTATAATTTTTACGTCAGCCCGGGGCCGTAGTTCAGTTGGGAGAACGCCTGCTTTGCACGCAGGAGGTAGGGGGTTCGAACCCCCCCGGCTCCACCAGATTGCCCAACGCGAACGATAGATAGCCACCGGAGGTAAAAAATGGCTGAAAAGGGGATATTCGACCTTACCGGCAAGGTAGCCCTGATAACCGGCGGGAGCCGGGGCCTGGGACGGGCCTTTGCCGAGGCGATGGCTGAATTCGGTGCTGACGTAGCCTGCGTCGGCCGCGATACCGCCAAGCTTGACGAGACGTTAAAGATAATCGGGCAATACGGGCACCGCAACATCGCCATCAAAGCGGACGTTACGCAAGAAGAAGAAGTCAAGCACATGGTCGAGGAGACTGTCCGCCAGCTTGGAAAAATCGATGTCTTTTTCAATAACGCCGGCATTGCCAGAATGCCAAGGAAGATTCACGAGACCCCCACCGAAGAGTGGGATATTATCATCAACACCAACTTGCGCGGCGCCTTCCTTGCCTTGAAATACGTCCTGGCGGAGATGGTCAAGCACAAAAAAGGCTCCATTATCAACATTTCCTCGATTGCCGGCCTCCGCGCCGAGGTGCCGGAGGTAGGCCCCGCCGCCTACGGCGCGTCCAAGGCAGGACTTATCCTCCTCACCCAGATTGCCGCCATGGAATACGCCAGGGACGGCATCCGCGTCAACAGCATCGCTCCGGGGATGCATAAGTCCGAGTTGGGGCAAAACAACCCCGGCCCCAAGCCCAACCCTGCGATGAGGAAGATGATGGAAGAGATGATGGCCAAGTATTGCGACGAGGAAATCCCCATGGGACGCATGGCGGAGGCCAGCGAGCTCAAAGGGCTGGCGGTATTGCTGGCTTCGGATGCCTCCAGTTACATTACCGGCCAAGTTTTCATCGAGGACGGCGGGCAGTCAGCCCGACTATAATTTATAGCTTGAATTTCTGACGGTTTGTATTGATGCCCCGACTTTACCACTCATGTGCATCTATTCTCATTTTCCGCAAGATATGAAACAATTTCACAAGAATTTATCCGGAAAAGGTAACCTTGTAGTATCAGTTACGTTTTACTATATGAAAAACGGCTAATCTGGAGGAGGTGTTATGAAGAAATCAAGCTTCTTCTTAGCTTTTATTACTATCGCTATATTACTGGTGACATCGTGTAGTCCGTCCGCCGGTGAGACCACCCCTGCGCATACGTCGCCCTCACCGCCTATTCCCGGAGACGATATCTCTGTGCTGGTTGACGGCAACATCGAATTTACATTTGACCTGTACCAAGAACTGAAGGATTCGGAGGACAATTTCTTTTTCTCTCCCTATAGTATTTCTACCGCTCTGGCGATGACCTATGCCGGTGCCCGCTCCGAAACCGAACAGCAAATGACGGACACCCTGCATTTTACTTTGACTCAAGAACGCCTGCATGCCGCTTTCAAAGCACTGAATGACTCGATAAAAGAGCGAGGCAGGGCCATGGCGACAGTTCAAACGCCTGAAAGGGAATTTGTACAGGAAGAAGTGGACAGCTTCCGCCTGAATATCGCCAATGCCCTCTGGGGGCAAAAGGACTACAGCTTTTTACCGGAATTCCTTGACCTGCTGCAGGCATATTACGGCAGCGGACTCAATACTCTCGACTTTATCAACGAGCCTGAAGAGTCACGCCTGGTCATCAACCAGTGGGCCAGCGACCAGACCGAAGGCCGCATCAAAGACATCATTCCGCCGGGGGCTATCGATGCCCTTACAAGGCTGGTCCTGGCAAATGCCATCTACTTCAACGCTAACTGGGAGTATCAGTTTTCGGAAAGCGCCACCCGCGATGGTATTTTCCACCTGCTGGATGGCAGTTCCGTAACCGTGCCGATGATGCACCAGAAAGAATATTTCGATTACACCGAAGGCGATAACTACCAGGCCATCAGGCTGCCCTACTTAGGCAACGAATTCGCGATGACCATACTGTTGCCAAGAGAAGGGCAATTTGAAGAGTTCGAGAATTCACTTGATGCTCAAATGTTGCAGGATATCACTGCTAATCTGGAGTCTGTGCAGGTTGATTTAACTCTGCCCAGGTTCCAATTCGAGTCGAGCTTCCGGTTGAACCAGGCT
>JAFGOC010000008.1 GCA_016926705.1 Dehalococcoidales bacterium
GAAGAGCTCGGCGATATCGGCCGCGAGCCGCGCTGGGCGATTGCCTACAAGTTCCCGGCCACGCAGGCTACTACTAAACTCAACGATATAGGCATCAACGTGGGACGCACCGGCACGCTCAACCCCTACGCCATTCTGGAGCCGGTGGCGGTGGGGGGCGTCACGATAAGGAACGCTGCCCTGCACAACGAGGACGACATCCGCCGCAAGGACATCCGCATCGGCGACACGGTGATTATCCAGCGCGCCGGGGAGGTTATCCCAGAGGTCATCGGGCCAACACCAGCGAGTCGAGAACGACCAGGACGCAAAAAAGAGTTCGACCTCCTGAAGAAGATATATAACAAAGAAAAGAGGCGCCCGGCCTGTCCGGAGTGCGGTGGTGAGATTATCAAGCCGGAGGGCGAGGTAATGTATTACTGCTCCAACGCCGCCTGTCCGGCCCAGGCGCAGCAGCGCATCGAGCATTTTGCCTCCAGGGGGGCGATGGATATAAGGGGTGTCGGGGAGAACATCAGCGCCATGCTTTTTGAAAAGGGGCTGGTTAAAAACGTTGCCGACCTGTATAAACTCAAGGACAAAAAGGACGAGCTGGTGGAAATAGAAAAAATGGGCGAAAAGAGCGTGGAAAACATACTCCAGGCCATCGAGAACAGCAAAACAAGGTCGCTGGCAAGACTGATATTCGCGCTGGGCATCCGGCACGTGGGGGAGGAAATGGCGGAGACGCTGGCGGCGGAATTCCACAGCACCGACCGGCTGGCAGAAGCTTCGCGGGAAAGGCTGATGGAGGTCAGCGCCATCGGGCCCAAGATTGCGGACAGCATCATCGCCTTCTTCCGTGAGGAAGACAATCGGAACATCATTAGCGATCTGAAAAAAACAGGCGTCAAGACCGAGGAAACAGCGACCGTGCAAAAAGACCTGCCCTTTTCCGGCCAAGAGTTCGTGGTGACCGGGCGACTTGATTCATTTACCCGCCAGCAGGCGGAAGCTAAAATCAAGGAACTGGGCGGGACCGCCAAGGACAACGTCACCCGCAAGACCGACTACGTGGTTTACGGGACCGACCCCGGCTCCAAGCTAACGCGGGCAAATGAACTGGGCATCAAGACGCTCAACGAACAGGAATTTCTAGAAATGATACAAGAGACTGAAGCGTGAAACTAATCGTGGGACTCTAAAAAGTCCGTCATTCCGTACTCGATACGGAATCCAGGTGGGGCATCGGGGCTAAATGATAAATAAACTGAAAATGCAGAGGATTATATGAAACTCATCGTAGGACTGGGCAATCCGGGTTTTTTATACGCCCGCAACCGGCATAATATCGGCTTTATGTGCGTTAGCCACCTGTCCCGTACATATAAAATCACCTTCGACAGGAAGCAGGGGCACGCCCGCACCGGCATCGGCAGCATCGGGCGCTATAAAGTGGTTGTGGCGCGACCCCAGACCTATATGAACGCCAGCGGGGAGTCCGTCAGCGCTCTGCTGAAAAGGCTCAACGTTAAGCCCACCGACCTGATTGTCATCCACGACGACCTCGACCTGCCGGTGGGCAAAATCCGGCTGCGTCTTGGGGGAAGCTCCGGCGGCCACAAGGGCATCGACTCGATAATTGCGCGTACCGGCACGCCGGACTTTTACCGCGTGAGGGTAGGTATCGGGCGGCCGGAGGCGGAAACCAACGCGGCCGAACTTAAAGAGGAAGCCGTCATCGGCTACGTTCTTAGCGACTTCACACCCGAGGAAAAAAAAGTAATCGACGAGACCATCCCCAGGGTCGGCGAGGCCATCGCCTATCTACTCTCGGCAGGCCTGAACGCCGCCATGAATAAATACAACTGATAATTCACTTCCATTTTGCTCCCGTTACACCCGCGATGCTATAATCACAATACACGACGGCGGGAGGTCGATATTGAAAAGGTCGGCGTTTTTATGCATTGTTTTTTCATGCCTGGCACTATCAGCCTTAATTACGGGCTGCGGGCAGACACAGTCGATAGGTGAGACCTACGAGAACGAGAAATTCGGCTTTTCCTGCCAGTACCCCACCGACTGGGAACTTCAGGCGCATCCGGCAGGCACTCTGGTCTTATTTGCCGGACCGATGGACGCCGATGGCGAATTCAGGATAAATATTAGTGTCTTTATCGAAGAATTGTTAGGCTATCCCGGTATTTCACTGGACGAGTATACGGAAATCAGCGAAATACAGTTCCAGGAATCGCTGGACGATTACCAGAGGCTGGCTTTGAGTGATACCACCATCAGCGAAATGACCGCCAAACTGATTACCTACTCCTTCGGAATCGAAAATTTAAAAATAAAGGGGGCACAGGCATTTTTCATCCGTAACAATATCGCCTATATCATCACCTACTCGGCCACGCTTGAAACCTACAGCGAATATTATACTGAATTTGAACTTGTGTTCATGAGTTTCAACCTCGATTAATCTAATGGATATATTATATGGAAAAGCCTGTTATCATCGCGGTAATCGGCGGGAGTGAGATATCGCCACAAGCCGCGGCACTGGCGGAAGAAGTGGGACAGGAGATTGCCAGGCGCGGCGCGGTGCTGGTGTGCGGGGGACTGGGAGGGGTAATGGAGGCCGCCTGCAAAGGCGCCGTGGAGGCGGGTGGACTGACCATCGGCATACTGCCGGGAGACCGTCGGGAGGCGAACCCTTACGTTAAGATACCCATCGTAAGCGGGGTGGGCTATGCACGCAATGCGGCGGTGGTTAAAAGCGCTCAAGCCGTCATCGCCATCGACGGGAGCTACGGCACGCTTACGGAAATAGGCTACGCCCTCCAGAGCGGCATCCCGGTCATCGGCCTGGGGACATGGGAAATTGCTCTTGAAGGCAAGGCAGATAAAAATATCATACGGGCGAAAAACGCTAAAGACGCCGTGGACAAGGCGATGGAGCTGGCAGGAAAACGATAATCCCTGGATGGAGATAAAAATGGCGACGATAAAAACAGTCAAGGCAAGGGAAATTTTAGACTCGCGGGGCAACCCTACCCTGGAGGTGGCGGTGGAGCTCAAGGACGGTACAACGGGTATAGCCGCCGTGCCCTCCGGCGCCAGCACCGGCAAGCACGAAGTTAAAGAGCTGCGCGACGGCGATAAAGCGCGCTTCAACGGCAAGGGCGTCCTTAAGGCGATGAATAATGTCAATAAGACCATCGCCAAAGCCATTGCCGGGATTGATGCCACCGACCAGGCGGCTATCGATAATACCTTAATCAATCTCGACGGCACGCCGGATAAGTCGAAGCTGGGCGCTAATGCAATTTTGGGAACATCTTTAGCCGTCGCCCACGCCGCCGCCGGATTCAAGGGCGTGCCGCTCTATATTTACCTCGGCGGCGACGGCGCTTACGCCCTGCCGGTGCCGATGATGAACATACTCAACGGCGGCAGGCACGCTGAAAACTCGACCGACCTTCAGGAGTTCATGGTCATGCCGGTGGGAGTGAAGAGCTTCTACCATGCGGTGCAGGCAGGCGCCGAGGTCTATCACGCCCTGAAAAAAGTGCTCAAGGACAAAGGACTTAATACCAATGTCGGCGACGAGGGCGGCTTCGCCCCTTCCCTGCCCTCGAATAAAGACGCCGTGGAAGCTATACTCGCGGCTATTGAGTCGGCCGGCTACAAGCCCGGCAAGCAGTGCTATATAGCTCTGGACCCTGCCGCCAGCGAGTTCTTTGAAAACGGTAAATACGTCCTCGCTAGAGAAGGCAAGACTTTAACGTCGACGGAGATGGTCGATTATTATGTCAAATGGTGCCGGGAATACCCTATCATCTCGATAGAGGACGGCATGGCGGAGGACGACTGGGAGGGGTGGCAGCTGCTGACGAAAAAACTGGGAGAAAAAATCCAGCTGATGGGTGACGACCTTTACGTGACCAATGTCAGCCGCATCACTAAAGGCATCGGTCTCAAAGCCTCCAACGCCGTATTGATTAAACCCAACCAGATAGGCACGCTGACAGAGACACTGGAGGCTATTAAGACGGCCAAACAGGCCAGCTGGACGGCCGTCGTAAGCCACCGTTCCGGCGAGACGGAGGACACCACCATCGCCGACCTGGCGGTGGGGCTGAACACGGGGCAAATCAAGACCGGGGCGCCGGCCCGCTCCGAGCGTACCGCCAAATATAACCGCCTGCTCTACATCGAGGAGGAGCTGGGCAGCGCCGCCGACTACGCCGGGATGAATGCGTTTTACAACATCAAGCACTAACACAACCGTCATTCCCGCGCACGCGGGAATCCAGGGACGCCGATAATATGTCTCGCACGAAAGAGGATTTATTATGACTCTGGATTTCCAATCGAGTTGGGAATGACAACGATAAAAAGAGAGTATGGGTATAAATGTCTGAAATATTCCCCGGCATCCACTGGCTGAAATCGCCGATAGCGCTGGAACAAAGCTCGCTGTCCCACGTGAACATTTATCTAATTGAAGGCGATAAAGGCTACCTGCTAGTCGATACAGGGTGGAACACGGACATATCTTTCACCACCCTGCATAATTTCCTGGTAAAAAAGGGCAAGAGCTTCCATGATATAAAGCAGATAGTCGTCACCCACGTCCACCCGGACCACTACGGGATGGCGGGGCGCATAAAAGAGCTGTCCGGGGCGACACTGGCCATGCACCATACGGAAAAGGACTTCATCGAGCCCAGGTACGTCTCCATGGAAGAGCTGCTTCAAAAGACCGACCGCATGCTCGTGGTTAACGGCACGCCGAAAAAGGAAATGGTCGTATTGCGTGACGCCAGCCTGGACGTAGAAAAATACATCGTCCCCGCCCAGCCGGACCGGCTCCTCCATGACGGAGACACGATAAAGACCGGGCGTTTTACGTTCCGGGTAATATGGACGCCAGGTCATTCCTCCGGGCACATCTGCCTCTACGAGCCGGACAAAAAAGTGCTGCTCTCCGGCGACCATATCCTGCCCGAGATTACGCCCAACATCAGCGTCAATCCGCAGTCGATAGAAAACCCCCTGGGCAGGTATCTGGAGTCGCTCAAGGAGTTAAGAAAGCTTGACGTGGAACTTACGCTGCCGGGGCACGATGAACCGTTCAAGAACCTCAAGCAGCGTATCGACGAGATAATATACCACCACGGCTTGAGAAACCTGGAAATACTGGGAACGATAGCCTCCCGCCCCAGGACGGCCTACCGGATTGCCAGGGAGATAAGCTGGGGCGATAACGCCCGATGGAAAGACCTGCCTCCCTTCCACCAGAGGATGGCGGTCTTCGAGACGCTGGCCCACCTTGAGATGATGGCGGCGGAAAGCCGTGTGGACAGGCTGACGCGCCGGGGGGTCAATTACTGGGCGGAGAAGTGATATAATTGGGCGTAATGAAAAAAATCGGCATCACCACCACCGTGCCGGTGGAAGTCCTGCTTGCCGCCGGCTACCAGCCAATCGACCTCAATAACGTCCTCGTTAGCGCCCCCGACCCCACCAGGTATGTCACCATCGCCGAGAGGGACGGCTTTCCGCTCAACTGCTGCGCCTGGATTAAAGGCCTCTATGGCGTCTGCATGGACAGCGATATCAACGACGTGCTGTGCGTCACTAACGGCGACTGCTCCAACACGATTATACTGATGGAGGTCTTAAAGCTTAAAGGCAAGAACGCCAGGCCTTTCGCTTACCCGGAGCGGCCCGATAAAGAACAGATGGACTACGTCCTGGAAAAGATGGCGGCAACCTTCGGCGCGACTCTCGAAGCCGCAGAAAAAGTACGGCGCAAGGTGCAGTCGGCACGCGACCTCGCCCTCAAGCTGGACGAACTCACCTGGAAGGACAATAAGGTCAGCGGCTGGGAAAACAACCTGTGGCTGATTTCAACCTCCGACTTTAACGGGGACTACCGTAAATACAGCCAGGAATTACAGGGAATAATTAATAAATCCTCGCAGCGCCAGCCTTACCCTGCTGAAGAAATCCGGGTGGGGTATATCGGGGTGCCGTCGGTATATGCAAAAGAGCTGTATCCCTATATTGAAAAACACGGGGCGCGGGTGGTCTTTAACGAGGTGCAGCGGCAGTTCGCCATGCCGGATGCGGGCAGGTCGCTGGCAGAGCAATATACAAACTATACCTACCCTTACTCCATCAACGAGCGTATCGCCGATATTAAGACCGAGCTTAAGAAAAGGCGTATCGACGGGATGATTCATTACGTGCAGGCGTTCTGCCACCGGGGCATCGGGGACATCGTGATGCGCAGCGCGATAGACGTACCGATGCTGACGCTGGAAGGCAACGCCGACTTTTACCTCAACGGGCACGTCAAGACCCGTATCGAGGCATTTCTGGATATGATAGAGAGGAGAAAAATATGCCCCAAAGTTGTAAAATAAAGTGTGATTTCCTGATTTAAGTATTTTTAGGAGGTTATTTTGAAAACTAGAATCGGCATCAACGGCTTCGGACGCATCGGGAGGCTGACGCTAAGGACTATCCTCCAGCGTCACAAGAATGATATAGAAGTCATGGCGGTCAACGACCTGACCGACGCCAGGACCAACGCCCATCTGTTCAAGTGGGACAGCGTTTACGGTCCTTATAACGGCGAGGTGGTCGCTAAAGACAAATCGATTATCGTGGACGGCAGCGAAATCCAGGTACTCTCGGAACGCGACCCCGCCGCCATTCCCTGGAAAAATTACGGCGTTGACATCGTTATCGAATCCACCGGCGTATTCACCGATGCCGATAAAGCCCGAGCGCATACCAAGGGGGGCGCTAAAAAGGTCATTATCTCCGCTCCCGCCAGCAACGAGGATGCCACCATCGTCCTCGGCGTCAACGAGGGCACCTACGACACTAAGAAGCATCAGGTAATCTCTAACGCGTCCTGTACAACCAACGGCATCGCGCCGCCGGTCAAGGTACTGCACCAGAATTTCACCGTCACCAAGGGGCTGATGACCACCATCCACTCATACACCAACGACCAGGTAATACTGGATATCGTCCATAAGGACATCCGGCGGGCGCGCGCCGCCGCGCTCAACATGATACCCACCACCACCGGCGCCGCCAAGCTGGTAGGAAGGCTGGTGGAGGGGCTGGAGGGCAAGATCCACGGCATTTCCATACGCGTACCCACGCCATCGGTATCCGTCATCGACTTCGTCTGCAATACGCATCAAGAGGTCAGCGTCGAGCAGGTCAACGAGGCATTCAGGAAAGCCGCCTCGGGCCCGATGAAGGGCATCCTGGAATACTGCGAGGAAAAGCTGGTAAGCATGGACTTCAAGGGCAACCCGCACAGCTCTATCATAGATGCCCCCAGCACCATGGTCATGGATAAAAACATGGTCAAGATACTGGCCTGGTACGATAACGAGTGGGGCTACAGCTGCCGTTTGGGGGACCTGGTGGTTTTTATGGCAAATAAGGGGCTTTAGTGCTTGAGATTATTGATACTTTTCCTGCCTTTCTGAAATACTGGGAAACAGCAAAAAACCAATCACTAGACGAGCAGATAGAAGGCTGGGAAAAAGTATACATGGCGCCCTGGCCGGAGCTTCTGGCAAAACAGATAGACAATTACCAAGCGGATAAACTTGACTGGCGTAAAATTGCCCGCAAAAAAGTGTTTCCCTACCTTATAAAACGAATCCCCGCCTTGAGGGAAGCGCATGATAACCTGCTGGAATCCTGTGTGCCCATTTATGAACAAGTGCAGCATGTCTTTGATTTTAGCAGTGATGTTATTTGCGTAATCTATGTGGGTATAGGATGCGGGGCGGGGTGGGTAACGTCTTACCGCGATACGCCTGCAATTCTGTTCGGACTGGAAAACATCGCCGATTGTGACTGGAGCAACGTATCTGACATACAGGAATTATTCGCCCATGAAGCAGGACACCTTGTTCACCAACACTGGCGGTCGCAGAACGGCAAGTCCGCGGGGTCCGGCCCCTGGTGGCAACTTTATGAAGAAGGCTTTGCCCAGCGAGTTGAAAGTAAAATATGCCGCGACTATGCCTGGCACCAGGCAGGTGACGATATGGATAGTAACTGGCTTGACTGGTGTCAACGCCATAAAGGCTGGCTGGCTGCTGAATTTTTAAAAACGGTAGGAGAAGGTAAATCCGTTGCACCATTCTTCGGTTCATGGTTCGATATAGAGGGCAGGATTGAAACGGGATACTTCCTCGGGCACGAAGTTATAAGAGAACTGGAAAAAACCGTTAACTTAAAAGAAATCGCCCTGCTTGACGATGTTGAACGATATTTAAAGCCGATATTAAAGCAAATGATATCATGATATAATTAAATCGGCTTATAGTAACGATTGACATTGTATTGCGGAATTGCGTAAAATGTAGCATCGGCAACGGCAAGGGTGAGTAATGAAATTAGTAGTTGTTGGATTCGGGCAGTGCGGCGGCAGAATCGCCGATGAATTCGCCCGTCTGAATAAGAGGGCCCAGGGCCTGCGCGGGCTCAATATTATCACCGGCGCCTATGCGGTCAATACCGATATTGCCGACCTTAGCGGACTAACGACCATAAAGTCCAATTACGACCACCGCATACTCATCGGTAATAAAAAGACGCAGGGTCACGGCGTGGGTAAAATCAACGAACTGGGCGCGGAAATCGCCCACGAAGACGCCGATAAAGTCATCGAGACAATCAGGACTACGGAACACTTTGCGGAAACGGACGCCTTCTTGCTTATCGCCGGGGCGGCCGGGGGCACGGGCTCCGGCGCGATATCCGTAATGACCCAGCAAATTAAAGAGCGCTACGTTGATAAACCGGTCTATAACCTCATCGTCCTGCCCTTTGAGCATGAAATAGCCACCGAGGAAAGGACGGTCTATAACGTGGCTACCTGCCTGAAGTCCAGCTACCTCGTGGCTGACGCCATATTCCTGGTAGATAACCAGCGGTACGTAATGAAAGACGCCTCGCTGATGAACAATCTGGCTAGAATCAATGTAATGATTGTGCAGCCTTTCTTTAATCTGCTATGTGCCGGCGAGGAAAAAAAGACGCGGTACATCGGTGCTAAGATTTTAGACGCTGGAGATATTATCCAGACGCTGGTCGGCTGGACGACACTCGGCTACGGGCGTTCGCAGACCGGGATATTCAAGACCATTTTCAAAGGCCCGCGGGACTTCCGCGACAAAGCCTCGGAAACCCAGCGTGGCATCCACGCCCTTGACGAAGCCATCACCAGCCTGTCCATTAAATGCAATCCGCTGGACTCGAAGCGGGCGCTTTATCTCGTCTCCGCCCCGGCTAGGGAAATCAACGTAGACCTCATCAAAGAGATGGGCACTTATATTAAAAATATGGCGCCGGAAGCCGTTATCAGGAGCGGCGATTACCCGCGGGAAAAAGGCAACCTTGATGTAACCCTGGTTCTCTCCGAGATGAGCGACGTGGAAAAAGTCAGAGGCTATTTCACCAAGGCAATCAATCTCATCGCGGAACTTAAGAAACGCCAGGAAGGCATCGTAAGCACACAGCGAGGGATTGATGTTTCCATTAAGGACATTCCCTCGCTGTTATAGCTATATTATTCAGTTATATAATTAGCATCAATTCCAGACTGCTATTGTCTCGTTAGTATTATTTGTATGTTTATCCGCTGGAATATTTAATCCCGCTTTTCACCACAAACACTGCCAATCAGTTTCAACAAAATATAAACCGGATTGGTTTGTTATCTGGCTATCTTGGAGTAAATCTGCCAGGCCTGCTCAATAGTCTCGTCACGCACCTGCCAGGCCCTCTCGACGGTGCTTTCGCGGTTGCTGGCGGCATTGTTGATAGCTTTTTCGCAGGCGCTGTTGGCCGCCTGTACGGTGCTTGTATATTCAGCTTCAGCCTGTTTAATAGCCGCTTCGCGAGCGCTAGCGGCGCTGGCCATCGCTTCTTCCCGCTCTTTCATCGCTTTAACAACGGCATTGTTATAAGTGCGGTCAGCCTGTTGTTCCGCCCGGCGGTAGGCTTTAGCCACCTGCATTTCATTTTCATGATAAGCCTTGGCTACCTGCCGCTCGGCGTCCATGTACGCGGCATAAGCCCTTTCGGCTTGACTCATTACTTCATCAAGGGGATTAGCGGCGTGTTCTTCTTTTGGCTCTTCAACCTCGGCGGGAGTTACTTCGACATTTTTAGCTTTTTTCTTCTGGGTAGGCACCAGACACCTCCTTATAAAATCATGTATTATTTAAATAGTTATGCTATTCAGATTCTGTTCAGTGCAAAGTATATTGCGCACTATTTAAAAAGTCAAGCAAATCTTTCACATTGCCACAGGTACTTATGTCCTCGTGTTTAAGTAATTTAATAGTATGTAAATTAAGACTATTAAGTCTTAATCGCTCTCATCTTCTATTTCTTCGCTATCAGACTCAAGTTGCTTAGCTTCATACATCTTGGAGAGTGATTCAAGACGTTCGGCCATCTTTTTCTTGGTTTCCTTAGGCGTTTCCTTAGGCACCTCTTCAGCTTTATCTTTTTGCACCTGCCTGATTCTGGCAGCTTTATCTGACTTCCTGGCCGCTTCTTTAAGAGAATCGATTGCAGCCATGGTGTCCTCGGCCTCTTCAGCGGGTTCTTCCTCTGCCGCTCCAGGTCTGGAAGGTACTTCTTTTCTATGACTCTTCTTCGGCATTTCTTCTTCGGATTCTATAAATGTCTCGACTTTATCGACGGCAGCTTCTGCGCGGTCGATAGCATCCTGTAAATCGGCAGGCGATAAGCCGGCAGCTTCCCTGGCGACCCTGGTCGATGTCTCCGTGGCTTCTTTAACGGCTTTTACGGTCCTCTCCGCCGATTCCCTGGACGCCCTGATTAGAGCATCTGTAACTTCACGGGCTGCCTTTACCGCGGCTTCTGCCGCTTCCTTCGTTTCACGGCTTATCTGTTCCGCCCGCGTAATAGCTATCTGGATTTCTTTTTCAGTTGACTCGCCCATCTTTCTGACAGAGTTAACGGTACTATCCATCGCCTCATGGACGGCATTCAGCGCCTCTTCGGACGTCTGGCGGGCGGAGTCGTTAATTTCATTGGCAGTCTCCACGGCTTTTTCAGATTCCGCTTTTAGGGCATCAACAGCTTCACGTGCCTTTTGAGCGGCTTCTTCAGCGGATGCCTGTGAAGTCTTTATTAACTCTTCAATACGGCTGATTACCTCACGAAACTCGGCAGTGGCAGCTTCGGCTTTTTCCGAGGCTTCCTTGCCTATGGTTTCAGCTTTAGCAATAGCTTCCTTCGATTCTGCTACCGTCTTTTCAGAAGCGCCTTGAGCAGCCTGAATGGCAGACTGTGCCGCTGCTTCTATGGCGGCGATGGCTTCCTTTCCTTCTGCCTGTGCTTTAGTAACTGTTTCCTGTACCGTCTTTACAGACTCATCAGCCGCTTTGGCAGTGTCGGTGCTGATTTGTTCGGCTTTAGTGACGGCTTCCCAGAATTTCTGGGCGGCTTCGTCGGCTTTTTCTTTAGCTTCTTTACCGATTTCTTCAACACGGGTTATAGCCTCCTGTGAAGTCTGTATTGATGCTTCGGAGGCTTCTTGCGCTGCCTTGATAGCAGCTTCCGCCGCTGTATGCGTTTCCTTGGCTACTTCTTCAACCCTGCGGACCGTTTCCTGGGAGGCCTTCTGCGCCGCATCGACCGCCTGCTTGGTCTCCTTACTGATGGCTTCAACCCGGGCCATCGTTTCCTGGGAAGACCGCTGCGACGATTCAGCCACCTCCCGTGCTACCGTGCTTATGGTCTCTGCCCGCTTGGCGGCTTCTTCCGATGCCCGGGCAGCCACTTCAGCGCTTTCCCGGGTGGACTTGCTGACTTTTTCCGCTTTCAGGCTGGTCTCTTTAGCTGTTTTATTAGTAGCTTCGGCGGCGTCCTTAGCTTCCTTAGCCATCCGTTCAGCCTTAGAAGCTGCTTCTTTGGCAGCCTTTACAGAATCTTCGGCCGCTTCTCTAGCCGCCTTGACAGATGCTTCAGCCATGCTCATGGCTTCCTGGGACGCTTCTCTGGCAGAATCCGCCGTTTTCTTTGCCTCGCGGCTTAATTCGTCAATACGCGTCAAGCCGCTCTGTGATAGCATCATGGCGGATTCGGCGGACTGCATAGCTTCCCGACTAATTTTTTCCGCCCTGTCCATCGCTTCCCGGAAATCTTTTTCCATGGACTGGGTAGTCTCCTGGGGTCGCTTAGCTACCTCTTCCGCTTTCTTGATAGCTTCATTGGCAGCCCGCAGGGTTGCCACCATGGCTTCCTTTGATTCCCGACTTATTTTTTCTGCCCGTTCGATGGCGTCCTGGGCAGCCTTCGCCGCTTCTTCGGCAGCCGCCCTGGCTTCCTTACCAATCTGCTCGGCGCGTATAGCCGCCTCGATAGCAGTCTTGGTGGACTTCCCAGCCGCTTCCTTGGCAACCCGGCTCAAGGCTTCAGCCTTGGCTACCGCCTTTTCAAAGTCGGTAATATTGTTATCAACTTCTTCTCGTAATTCCGGAGACATTACCCTGCCTTTTTTTATTGCGTCCCTGTAATCGGCATAGATATTATATTATTCAAGCGCTTCTTTTTCAATCAACATTGAGTATTTATGTTTATTAAAATTTTTTTTGTTAGAAAAAAATGACGCAATTGCGTAAATAAGCATTGACTTTCTTAAGTCATTGTGCTAAAAATAGCATAACTCTACTGAATGAGGTGAAAGATGAAATTAGTAGTTCTTGGCCTGGGACAATGCGGCGGTAGAATCGCTGACGAATTTGCCCGGCTTAATAGTAAAGCCAAAGCCCGTCGCGGGATGACCATTATTACCGGCTGTTTTGCCGTAAATACCGATGCTGCCGATTTAAGCGGACTGAACAGCATCAGTAAAGACCACCGCCACCGCATTCTTATCGGCGCCCGCAGGACCAGCGGTCACGGCGTAGGTAAAATAAACGAACTGGGCGCCGAAATAGCTAAAGAAGACTCCGATAAAATTATCGAGAATTTGCGTAATACCAAGAATTTCTTCGAGACCGATGCCTTCCTGCTCATTGCCGGGACGGCGGGTGGTACCGGTTCCGGTGCCATTTCCGTGGTCACCCAGCACCTGAAAGAACGCTATATCGATAAGCCTATATGGAACCTGCTTGTTCTGCCTTTCGAGCATGAAGAGTCCACCGAAGAGCGTACGGTATTCAATGTCGCCACCTGTCTTAAGTCATGCTACTCGGTGGCCGATGCCGTTTTCCTCGTGGATAATCAGAGGTACGTCCGGAAAGACTCCTCGCTGCAAACAAACCTCACCAAGATAAACAGCATGATAGCCGACCCGTTTTATAATCTCCTCTGTGCCGGTGAAGAGAAAAAGTCCAGGTACATCGGCGCCAAGCTCCTCGATGCCGGTGATATCATCCAGACCGTGGTAGGCTGGACGGTTATCGGCTACGGCAAGACCACTGCGCCGCTGTTCAAACTGCCGGAACTGCGGAGCGACTTCCGTAAGAAAGGCGCCGAAATCCAGAAGGGCATCCAGGCAATGGATGAAGCCATCAGCGAACTATCGTTAAAATGTAACCCCGCCGATTCGCGGAAAGCTTTATACCTGGTCTCCGGCCCGGCCAAGGAAATGAATATGGACATGATTAAGGAAATCGGCGACTACATGAGGGATATCGCTCCGGAAGCCATTATCCGCAACGGCGACTATCCGCGGGAAAGAGGCGTGGTGGATGTTACCATACTGCTCTCCGAGCTAAGTGATGTAGAGAAAGTTAGAGACTACTATCTCCGCTCCACCGACCTTATCCCCGAAATGCAGAAGCGGCAGGAGGAGACCGAGGACAAGCTAAGAGCGCTGGAGGACGTCTCCAAGGATATTCCATCGCTGCTTTAGCATAAAATCATCAGGGACACAAGGGGGGGTGTTAAAAAGCCCCCCTTTTCTTTTTTACCAACCCAAAATGTTATCTAAAAACCTGCTGTTTTCGCTTGGGTAATAAGGCGTTTTGGGGTATAATAAATCCGTAATGGCTTCACAGGTATTTTACCGCAAGTGGCGTCCGCAATCGCTGGGAGAAATACTCGGGCAGGAGCACGTCACCAAGACGTTATTGAACGCTCTGGCGAATGAAAAGGTCTCCCACGCCTATCTTTTCTGCGGCCCGCGCGGCACCGGTAAGACGACCACCGCCCGCGCTCTCGCCAAGGCGGTCAACTGTCTAACCAACGGCAAGGGTGATTCATGCAACACCTGCGAGATGTGCCAGGCCATCGCCGAGGGCAGAGCGCTCGACGTTATTGAAGTGGACGCCGCCAGCAACACGGGCGTGGACGACATCCGCAACCTGCGTGAAAAGGTGAACTACGCCCCCAACCAGGCGCGTAAAAAGGTCTATATCATTGATGAAGTCCACATGCTAAGCACCAGCGCCTCTAACGCCCTGCTGAAAACGCTGGAAGAGCCGCCGCCGCACGCTATTTTTATCCTGGCGACCACCGAGGCGCACAAACTACTGCCGACCATTCTCTCGCGCTGCCAGCGCTTTGATTTTCACCGCTATTCGCTGGATGACATGTTAAAAGTGCTCTCACATGTCTGCGATGGTGAAAGCATTACCGCCGAGACGGAAGCGCTTAAACTCATCGCCAGGGCGGCAACCGGTAGTCTGCGGGACGCTCTGAACCTTTTACAGCAGCTGAATACTTCCTACGGTAACGACATCAAACTCGAGCATGCGCAGGCATTGCTGGGCATTTCCGGCGACCAGCGTTCCCGGGAACTGGTCGGCCATATCATCGATAAAGACGCCACCGCCGGGATTAACACCCTGAACAACGTCAATAACGACGGACTTGACCTGCGGCAGTTCCATAGAGAAGTCGTTGAATTTTTACGGCTGCTGCTCCTGGTCAAGACCGGCTCCGGCGAGTCGCTGGAACTGACCGCCGAGGATACTAAAGAACTCAAGGAACTGGCAAAAAAAGCATCACTGGCACAGATCTTGAAAGCCGTCAAGCGGTTCGGGCAGCTTGAATTGAATCTGGATAATTATTCCACTCTCCCGCTGGAACTGGCGATAGTCGATACCGCCCTTCCGGACGCTGAAGCAGAAGTAGAACCCGCTCGCAAGACAGCGCCCGTACCCGCCGTTAAAAAAGCGGCCGCGCCTGAAGTATCACCAACTCCCGCCGAACCGAAACCGGCCCAACCGGAGGAGAAAAAGACCCCCGCCCCGGAGCCCCCACCAGCCGCCGAGCAGCCGGCCGCATCAACACCGCCCCCACCGCAACCGGCCAATGCGGATGATGCTGCCATCAATAACGGCGGTCCCGTCGAACAACTGCAGGGACAGTGGAGCAAGATGATTACCGAGTCGCCGGACGGCATGGGCAAGACTCCGGCGGCCGCCCTGCTGCGGAGCGCCCGACCCGTTTCTATTGAAAACGATATACTGGTAGTGTCGTTCAAGCACCAGTATCACAAGGAGAAGATGGATATTCTGGAAAATCAAAAGATGGCCGATAAAATCGTCAGCAGCTTCATGGGCCGTACCTGCAAGGTGCGCTGCGTTTATGAGCATGAAAACAACCACCTGGTAAAAGCGGCTTTAAAGATGGGCGGGCAGGTCATCGATACGGAGGGAACATGAATAAACACATGATGCAGCAGGCGCAAAAGCTCCAGGCGCAGCTGGTAAAAGCACAGGAAGAACTGGCCAACCTGAATGTGGAAGCAAGTTCCGGCGGCGGCATGGTGACCGTGGTGATGAACGGCCAGATGCAGATACAGTCGGTTAAAATCTCCAAAGAGGTAGTCAACCCGGAAGAGGTGGAAATGCTGGAAGACCTGGTGCTGACCGCCGTGAAAGAGGCACAGGCCAAGGCTCAGGAAGCCGCCGCGCAAAAAATGGGCGGGCTTACCGGCGGACTTAAGATACCGGGGTTGATGTAGAACAATTGATGTCATCTTGAGCGAAGCAAAGTATTTTAGAAGGCAGTTGCATCCACTTCGAGATTCTTCAGTCGCTTCGCTCCTTCAGAATGACATTATTAAATAGTAAAAGGAGCAAGTTGTCGAAAGAGGAACCTGCCGTCCCCGCCAATGACGCCATCGGAAAACTGGTGCAGGAATTCAGCAAGCTGCCCGGCATCGGGCCTAAAAGCGCCCAGCGTATTACCTTCCACCTGCTCCGTTCCCCGGAAGAAAAATCCAGGGAGCTTGCCGAGGCATTAGTTTCTTTAAAACAGCGGGTCAACCTCTGCTCTATCTGCTGCAATGTCACCGAGAGCGACCCCTGCCCTATCTGCCGCAGCAGCCAGCGGGATACTGCCATGGTCTGCATCGTCGAGCAGCCGCAGGATATTCTGGCGATTGAACATACCGGTGCTTATAAAGGACTTTATCACGTCCTCCACGGCGCCATTTCCCCCAC
>JAFGOC010000048.1 GCA_016926705.1 Dehalococcoidales bacterium
AAGTCAACCTGGAGAGGCCGCTCAAGCTCAACGGGGAAATCGGGGGGCATTTAGTGCAGGGGCATATCGACGATACGGGAAGGGTGGTCGAGGTCATTCAAGAAGGCGGGGCGGTGCGGATGAAGTTCCAGGTGAAGTCGGAGCTGATGAGATACATCGTGCCGAAGGGTTTCATCGCGGTGGACGGGACGAGCCTGACAGTCACGGAGAAAGAGGGGGACACCTTCGGGGTATCCATCGTGGGATACACAAGAGAGCACACCGTACTCGCCGGGAGAAAACCGGGAGACATCGTCAACCTGGAAGCGGACGTCATCGGCAAGTACGTGGAGAGCCTGGGCAGGTCGCGAAGCACAAGCATAACCACCGAATTCTTAAGAGAACACGGCTTCATGGTAAACTAAGGAGATACATGGGACTGGCAACCATAACGGAAGCAATCAAAGATATCAGAGACGGCAAATTCGTCATCGTGGTGGACGACGAGGACCGGGAGAACGAGGGCGATTTTATCATGGCCGCCGAGAAAGTCACGGCGGACTCCATCAACTACATGGCTAAGTACGGTCGGGGGCTGATATGCATGCCGATGACCGGCGAGCGGCTGGACGCGCTGCGGATACCGATGATGACCAGCTACAACACTTCGCACTTCGGCACGGCTTTCACGATATCCGTGGAAGCAAAGCACGGCACGAGCACGGGGATATCGGCGGCGGACAGGGCCAAGACGGTGCAGACACTCATCGACCCGAAGACGAGGCCGGAGGACATCGCCATGCCGGGGCACATGTTCCCCCTGCGGGCCAGAGACGGGGGCGTGCTGGTAAGGGCGGGGCAGACCGAGGCGACGGTGGACCTGGCCAGGCTGGCGGGACTCTACCCGGCGGGAGTATGCTGCGAAATCATGAACGAAGACGGCACGATGGCGCGCCTGCCCCAGCTCGAAAAAATCGCCGATAAGCTGGGAGTAAAAATCGTCAGCGTGGCCGACCTGATAGCCTACCGGTACCGCCACGAGCGCATGATACAACGGGTGGCCGAAGCCAGGCTGCCGACACCTTTCGGTGAATTCAAGGTAATCGCATACAAGAGCAGCACCGACCCTGACGAACACCTGGCGCTGGTCATGGGCGACGTGAATACCGAAGAACCGGTGCTGGTACGGGTACACAGTCAGTGCCTGACCGGGGACGTCTTCCACAGCCTGCGCTGTGACTGCGGCGAGCAGATAGAGATGGCGATGAAACGCATCGCGGGGGAGGGGCGGGGGGTGGTGCTTTACATGAGGCAGGAGGGGCGGGGCATCGGCATCCATAACAAGATAAAAGCCTACGCTTTGCAGGACAAAGGACTGGATACAGTCGAAGCCAATATAGAACTGGGGTTCAAGCCCGACCAGCGCGACTACGGCATCGGCGCGCAGATACTGGCGGACCTGGGGATACGCAAGATGCGGCTGATGACGAACAATCCCAAGAAGATGAGCGGTCTGGAAAGCTACGGGCTGACGATTACGGAGCAGCTGCCGATTACCACCGAGCCCAACCCGCACAACCGGCGCTACCTGAAGACGAAACAGAAAAAACTGGGGCACCTGCTGAAAATAGCGGATGCCGAAGGCGATAAAGCGAACTAAGGAGACAAGTCAACTAACAATCATTCGACGAAGCACATAGAGGAGGCAGAAAATGCCAGAGAAAGGTTTAGGCCAAACACTTAAGACATACGAAGGCAATCTAATCGGCAAGGGGCTGAAGTTCGGGGTGGTGGTCTCGCGGTTCAACGAGTTTTTCAGCACGAAGCTGCTGGAAGGGGCGAAGGACGCCCTGCTGCGTCACGGGGTGGCGGAGGCGGATATAGAGGTGGCGTGGACGCCCGGCTCGTTCGAGATACCGCTGATTGCGCAGAAGATGGTGGAGAGCAAGAAGTATAACGCCGTGATATGCCTGGGGGCGGTGATAAGAGGGGGGACGCCTCATTTTGAATACATCGCGTCCGAGGTTACCAAGGGCATCGCCAACGTAGGGCTGAAGACGGGCGTGCCGGTTATCAATGGTATTATTACCGCCGATACGCTGGAGCAGGCGATAGAGCGCTCCGGGACGAAAGCCGGCAACAAAGGCTTCGACACGGCGGCCAGTGCGATTGAGATGGCGAACCTGGTGAAGGGGATATCGGCGAAATAACCAAGATACAAGATACAATAACCAAATAAAATTATATTATCAAAACTAAAAGATATTATTATAAAATTCTATTCTTTAATCCCGAGGCTGAAAGTGCAGGGCGTTTTACCTCCAGAAGAAAGGGCGGTGCCGCGCGGGTTAGCTTCCAGCTTCAGGCCGAGCGAGAGCTGGAAGTGGTGTTTGAGTTGCCCGCCGCAACAGTAGCAGTAGGTCACCGACAGGGGTTTTTCCGCTCCTGGCAGGCAGGAGCAGTGGTACCCCTCGGGGTCTTTGGGGGCAAAACACACTATGATTTCGCCGTTATCCTGCATCCAGACACCACCCCCGAAAGCTATAAATGTTATATTCATGGCGGCGATTCTGGCTTCGAGAGTGACGTTGTCCCTAGCGACAGCCTGGGAAACTTTTGAGCTTTGCCTGCCTACGCGGCAGGCGCAGCCCTCGCGAACTGCCTTGCGGGTGGGCAAATCGAGGAGATTGTCCATTCTAATCATGGCTACCCGCAACCAATCGGCTTTCTTTTCCGGGCTGGTCTTACAGAGGATATCTTCACCACCCTCCATAATTTTGTCGATTATCTCCCGGTCAATCCCGGCAATCTCCAGTTACTCCGACAGCTTCCTGATATGGCGATACTCATAGTTTTTCATGTCAATTCTCCATTAACCATATTATACTTGTTTATAGCTGACAGCTGTATGTCACATTAAGCAATATGTGTAATGAATAGGGAATAATTAGCCTATTACATCAGCACAGACGGGCGGGACGCGGTCAGCCCAGGGGCGGGCTTTCTCAAGCTGTCCAGCCAGACGAAACAGGGTGGCTTCATCACCGTACTTAGCGGCAAACTGCATACCGATGGGCAGTCCCTCATCATTCCAGTAGAGCGGCACGGACATAGCCGGCTGACCGGTAGCGTTGAATAGAGGTGTGTAAGGCGCAAACTTAAAGTCTTCTTCAATCATGGTATCCATCGGGGCAAGTCTTTTAATCAAACCCCCAGCATTAAAACGAGCGAATAAATTCATCAATAAAGCCTGAGTTCCTTTTACCCGAGACTCACCTGTTTTAATGGGGAGCACAGACAGCGTCGGCGTTAACAACACATCATATTTTTCAAAAAAGACGCCTACCTTACGCGAGACATACTGAATCGAGTTGATAGCACGGGACAGGTCAGATGCCGAGAATTTATCACCCAGCAAGGACATTATCCAGGTAAGCGTTTCAAAATATTTGGAAGAAGGTTTGCGGTCCAGCAGTTCAGCGGCGTTTCTGATGGTTGCCCTAGTTTCGCTGCATATTATCGTCATAAAAGCCCTGGCAACAGCCTGACGGTCCACCGGCGGTGAATCTTCCACCACCTCATGACCGAGTTCCTGACAAAGTTTAACTGTTTCTTCAAGTCCTTTAATACAGTCTTCAGCGACGTAATTGCCGAGAAACGGCTGCGACGTGAAAGCTATACGTAGTTTACCTGGAGCAGTACCGACCTCTTCAAGGAAGGGGCGTTCCGGAGGCACAGCCCAGTAAGGAGCGCCAATATCAGGGCCAGCCGTAGCGTCTAGCAGGGCGGCACTATCGCGCACGGAGCGGGTGATAGCGTGGTCGCCAGCAAGCCCGCGCCACATGTCGCCAAAATCAGGTCCGGCAGGATTACGTCCCCGGGTAGGCTTAAGTCCGAAGACGCCGCAGCATGAAGAAGGGACACGTATGGAACCACCACCGTCGTTACCGTGAGCCATGGGGACCAAATGCGCCGCCACAGCCGCCGCAGAACCACCACTTGAGCCGCCGGTGGTGCGGGTGAGGTCCCAGGGGTTATTAGCAGGGCCGAATAGTTCCGGCTCGGTGACAAACGCCACTCCGAACTCCGGCGTGTTGGTCTTGCCGACAACGATAACGCCGGCGGACTTAAGACGCTTTACCAGTTCACAATCATGGTCGGGCACATAGTCCTTAAAGAACCGGCTGCCATTACACATAGGAGCCCCGGCATAGAACGCGACCAGGTCTTTAAGCAGGAAAGGAACGCCCTTGAAGGGGCCGTCCGGCAGGTCTCTGGCAGCAGTATGGCGTGCCTGTTCGTAAATCTTGTGAACGACGGCGTTAAGCCGGGGATTGAGTTTTTCAATACGATTTATCGCCTCTTCAACAAGCTCAACAGGTTTGACCTCTTTTTTGCGCACAAGCCCCGCCAGACCGAGTCCATCATATTTATCATAATCGCTAAAACCAATGACCATAGACCTACTCCTTACCAGATGGATATACCGAATTACAAATCCTGGAGTTAATCCCAGAATTTACACCAAGATAATTTTTCCTGAAAAGAGGAGAAAAAGCCAGGTGAAAAATCTGTGGCTTCAAACACTTACGAGTGCGAAACCCATATCAGTTAGCGACTACATAAACGGTATCGCCGGGGCGGACGCGCTCGGGGACCTTGATGCCTACGGAGTCGCCTTTTTTAGCCTCGGTGACGTTCTGGTTATTAATCTGCATCGAGGTAACGTCCATCTCGATATCCGTGGTGTGTCCCTTGATGTGGATTTTATCACCAACTTTAACAGAACCGGTCATGTCGATGCCGGCGACAACCACATGGGCAAAGAAATCACTGACTTTACCGACTTCTTTTTCAGGCATTTTCCTCCTCCTTTAAGAAACGGAGTGTTTGGCGTTTGTGTTAAGGATTATACGACGAGACGGGGGTAAACGCAACAGGGGGAGTGATCAAGTGACAAGGGCAAAGGAACAAGGGGAAATGCGCCACCCCACCCTGAGATGCTTCGTCCCGATAAACCGGGACTCCAGCATGACAAAGGAGAAAAGGGGGCTGGATTCCCCCGATTGTATCGGGGGAATGACGGGACATTTTTGACTAATTTACCTGCAGGACATATAATGGTGCTAACCGGATGATTGAGAGGAACACGCTTTGGCGAAGTCGGAAGAAATACAGGTAAACGAACTCGAAAAGATAGAACAGCGACTCGATATGCTGGACGAGCGTATCGATAACATCGACTCGATAGTGTCAGCGGTCGCCGAGCGCGTGATGAGACAGCCGATTACGTTCAACGTAACCTGCAACAAGTGCGGCCACAAGATAGAAGTAGCCGTTATCGGCGTGGAAAAGCCGACCAAGTAAGTCCCCCGTGCAGTGAGACCATTTTTCCCAACGATAATAACAGCAAGTGAAGGCGTATATAACAGAAGGCAATACCAGGAGGCAAGATGACGATCGCGGCGAGAATAGAACAGACGAAATACAACGTATTCAAATGGCGTTATGAATTAAGCATACCCAAGAAGCTCGGGCTGGCGCTGGGGGTAGCAGTACTGACCGGCCTGCTGGCGCAGTTGAGGTTCTACCTGCCGTGGAGTCCGGTGCCGCTGACGGGGCAGACCTTCGGGGCACTGCTGGCCGGCATGATGCTGGGGACGTGGTGGGGAAGCATCAGCATGGCTTTATACGTGGGGCTGGGGGCGGCGGGAGTGCTCTGGTTCCAGGGGTGGAGCGGAGGCTGGGCATATATGGCGGGGCCAACGGGGGGCTATATCGTCGGATTCATCCTGGCGGCGCTTTTCCTGGGTTATTTCACAGACAAATTCGTCAGGTCGAGGAGCTTTTTAGCCATGTTCGGCCTGATGCTCTTTGCCAATTTTATCCTCATTTACGGGCCGGGGCTTTTACAGCTCAACCTGTGGCTGACGAACGTGAAGGGCACGCCCGTGGAATTCGGGCAGCTGATGACGATGGGGGCGATACCCTTTATCGCGGGGGACATTACGAAAGCGGCCATCGCGGCGCTGATAGTAAGGGGCGTGACGCCGAAAAAAGCCTACGGCAAAGAGCTAGATGGCGAAAAGTGGTCGAGGTGGAGGCTGCCGTAGAAGAAGTTTTTAGTTAATAGTTCAAGCAGCGCGCCCTTCGGGCGCGCCCGTTGTTTTTAGGGGCGCAGGGGGTGAGGTGAAGCACCACCCCGCCCTGATATGCTTCGTCCCGATGAATCGGGACTCCAGCATGACAGTCGGGATGCCGATTGCGTGCGTAGCTAAACGCTGATATAATGAAGCTGTGAATAAAGAGAAAGAGCAAGAATTGGAAGCCATGAGGCACTCGGCGTCGCACGTGATGGCCGAAGCCGTTTTATCTATTTTCCCAGACGCCAAGTTCGCCATCGGGCCGGCGATAGAGGACGGCTTTTATTACGACTTCGATTTACCGCGCACGCTCACGCCGGAAGACCTGCCTATCATCGAGAAGAATATGGGGGAGATAGTCAAAGCCAACCTGCCCTTCAAGCACCGGGAGATAACAAAAGCCGAAGCCAAGAAGTTATTCTCCAAACAGCCCTACAAGCTGGAACTAATCGAGGAGATTGCCGACGACAAAGTGGGCGTTTACGAGCAGGGCAACTTCATCGATTTATGTCGCGGCCCTCATGTAAAGTCGACCGGCGAGATAAAGGCCTTCAAGCTGACGAGCATCGCGGGGGCCTACTGGCGGGGTGACGAGCATAACGCCATGCTGCAGCGCATTTACGGCGTCGCTTTCGGGTCGCAAAAAGAGCTGGATGACTACCTGGCGAGGCTGGAAGAGGCGAAGAAGCGCGACCACCGCAAGCTGGGTAAGGACTTAGACCTCTTTTTAATCCCGGAGGAGATAGGCGGGGGGCTGGTTATTTATACGCCCAAGGGCGGGCGTATCCGCACTGCCGCCGAGGACTTCTGGAGGCAGGAACACTTTGCCAACGGGTACGAGATTCTCTACACGCCGCACATCGGTTTGAGCAAGCTCTGGGAGAAAAGCGGCCACCTGGACTTTTATAAAGACGACATGTATGCGCCGATGATTATCGACGAGCAGGAATACTACTTAAAACCGATGAACTGTCCATTCCATATGCTTGTATATAAATCGCAGACACGCTCCTACCGCGACCTGCCCTTACGCTGGGCAGAACTAGGCACCGTTTACCGCTACGAACGCAGCGGGGTACTCTCCGGACTAATGCGGGTACGCGGCTTTACCCAGGACGACGCCCACATCATCTGCACGCCGGAACAGATGAACAGCGAAGTCTCCGAGGTATTGCGTTTCTCCCTGTATATGCTGAAAACCTTTGGATTCAAGGATTTCAAAGTATATCTTTCCACACGTCCCGCCGATGCAATCGGCGATGAGAAAAGGTGGCAGGACGCACAGGAAGCCCTGCGCCGGGTCATCGAAGAGAATAAACTCAAGTACGAAGTAGACGAGGGGGGCGGGGCCTTTTACGGTCCCAAGATAGACATTAAAATCGAAGATGCACTGGGCCGGGAGTGGCAGGCAACGACCATCCAGTTCGACTTCAACGAACCGGAACGTTTCGACATGGTCTATGTCGGCGCCGACGGCCAGGAGCACCGCCCTTACATGATACACCGCGCTTTGCTCGGCGCCTGGGAGAGGTTCTTCGGGCTGCTGATAGAGCATTACGCGGGGGCCTTCCCGACGTGGCTGGCGCCGGTGCAGGTAAAGATAATACCG
>JAFGOC010000049.1 GCA_016926705.1 Dehalococcoidales bacterium
GAGCGTACCTCCAAGCAGGCGGGGTCGATTATACCGGTGGAAATCACCGTATATGAGGACAGGAGTTTCACCTTCGTCACCAGGACACCCCCGGCCTCCGACCTCATTAAGAAAGCCTTGAACCTTGAGAAGGCGGGTGGACACGCCGGTCATGAAGTCGCCGCGACGATATCCCGGCAGAAAATCAGGGAAATCGCCGAGCTTAAGGCGAAAGACCTGCATGCCAACAGCATTGAAGCCGCCATGAAGACTATTGAAGGTACTGCCCGGAGCATGGGCATAAAGGTGGAGTAAGATGGCAAAACACGGCAAAAAATACGAAGCGTCGGTAGCTAAGATAGACAAGGCAACGGCATATCAGCCTAAAGAAGCCATTGAACTGGTTAAAAAGTCGGCGCCGGCTAAGTTCGACGAAACGGTGGAACTCCATTTACGCATGGGGCTGGACTCGCGTAACGCCGCCCAGCAGGTGCGGGGGATTGCCCTGCTACCGCACGGACTGGGCAAGAAAGTACGTGTCCTTGTTTTTGCCCAGGGAGAGGCGGAGAGAATCGCCAGCGATGCCGGAGCGGATTTCGTAGGCGGCGACGATATGATTAAGAAGGTCGAGGGAGGCTGGGTGGATTTTGACACGGCTATCTCCGTGCCGGAAATGATGGGCAAGGTGGGCAAGCTCGGTAAAATACTGGGCAGGAAAGGCCTCATGCCCAATCCCAAGTCGGGCACGGTTGTCGCCATGAACGATTTGCCCCGCGTCATCGAAGATGCCCGCAAGGGCAGGGTGGAGTACAAGCTCGATAGGACATCCATCATCCATGTACCGGTAGGCAAGGTCAGCTTTGAAGAGCAAAAATTGATGGACAACCTTACGGCGATAATGGAGGCGGTAGTTAAAGCCAGGCCCTCCGGCGCCAAAGGGCAATACGTTAAGAGCGCCTACCTGACCACCACCATGGGCCCTAGCGTCAAGTTGGATATCACCTCGGCCACGGCTTTAACGGCCGGGTAGCTTTACGGCAAAGTAAAGCTGTGCTATAATATATTGACAACTTAATATTTAGTCCCGAGACAGCGGGTGTCCTTCCTATTTTGGAAGGACTTAATTAAAATGCCTGCCGAGGATAAAAAGTAAAAGGATATTTAGGTCCTCGTGCATTTGGCATGAGGACTTTTAATTTACATAAAACACGCCGCTGCGAGATTAAGGGAGGTGGCATTATGCCGACCAAAAAGAAAGAGCAGGTCGTAGAGAGCTTAAAAAATGTGTTCGCTGAGTGTGATATCGGTATATTAACCGATTACCGTGGACTTAAAACGCCGGAGATAAATGATTTGCGCGGCAAGCTCAGGGAAGCTGAAGTCGAATATAAAGTTATTAAAAATTCTCTGGCGCAGCTCGCTGCCAGGAACGCCGGTCTGGAGCACCTGGAAGGCGCCTTCGAAGGGCCGCTGGCGGTGGCTTTCGGCTACGGCGAACCCACCAAAACGGCTAAAGTCATCGCGGATTTTATTCGCGTGACTAAGTCTACCTTGATAATAAAATCGGGCTTTTTACAGGACAGGGCTTTAACCGCCGGGGAAGTGGAAACCCTGGCTTATTTACCGTCGCGGGAAGTGTTGCTCAGTAAAGTCATCGGGGGCATGAAGAGCCCTATTTATGGATTGGTTAACGTTCTTGCAGGCCCCATCAGGGGAATGATGGGAGTGCTGCAGGCAAGAATTCAACAACTGGAGGGACAGTAAAATGGCAGAGGAAACCAAGAAAGAAGAAGTAAAAGCGGAAGAATCGGCGGCCGAAGAAACCAAGAAGCCCAAGGCTGCCAAGGCAAAGAAATCGGGCGCTATTGACGAAATTATGACGGCCATCAAAGGCATGTCCGTGCTGGAGCTGGCGGAATTGGTGAAAGCGCTTGAGACCGAGTTCGGCGTTACTGCCGCCGCACCAGTAGCGGTTGCCGCCGCAGCGCCGGCGGGAGAAGCAGCCGCCCCGGCCGCTGAAGAACAGACGGAATTCACCGTTATTCTCACGGAAATCGGCGAAAACAAAATCAACGTCATTAAAGCCGTCCGCGAACTTACCAGTCTCGGACTGAAAGAGTCCAAAGACCTCGTGGAAGGCGCGCCCAAGCCGGTCAAGGAAGGTCTTAACAAGGAAGACGCCGCTGCTGCTAAAGCTAAGCTGGAAGCTGCCGGCGCTAAAGCGGAAATTAAATAAATCCGGGATTATCTGCCGGGCGGGCTGTGTTAAGCGGCCCGCCTGCTTGAAAATTCCCCTGGAATAACGTATAGTAGTCACACAAATACTACGCTAAGGATTTATCTTTACGATGTCTCAAGGGGACTGGTATATATTGCTGATAGTCGGCGGGGTTTTTATCGTCCTGGGTATCGGTGCCGTTATCTGGGGAATACGTGAAGAAAAGAAATTATTCGAAGAACTCTCCAGGAAGCCCGACCTGCGTGAATTTTCTCTGGAGCACATCGAGCCGCAGCCAGGCGCTCTTAAAATAGGGGGCCGGATTGCCTCCGGGCTGGGCCTCATCATGATAATCGTCGGCATCATTCTCTGGCTTATCGGCTAGCCGGAGGTAATTCACTTTCTTATTTCCCATATAAGAGTCATTTCACACTATCGGAGGCATAAAATGGGCTATTCAATCTTTGACGATACTATGGTGGATATGACCTGGCCGAAAATAGAAGCGGCGGCGGAAAAGGGCGCTATCGTCCTCCTGCCGACCGGCATCATCGAGGAGCATGGCCCGCACATGGGACTGGCCGTGGATACCTATGCCGCTTATATTATCAGCGTCAAGGCAAAACATCTGCTGGAGTCCCGCGGTATCGATACCCTGATTGCCCCGCCCCAGTACTGGGGCGTCAGCGCCGGCACCAGCGTCTTTCCCGGTACCTTCTCCGTGCGGCCGGAGACCATGCAGGCTGTCATTTACGATATCCTTGCTTCGTTAAAAAGCTGGAGTTTCAATCGTGTTTTTATCATCAACTGGCACGCCGATATTGAACATTGCCGCGCTATCCTTGCCGCCCTTCAGGACGCCCGACGTGAAACGAATGTAGATGCCGTCTGCCTGGTGAGTGAGTTCGATATCCGCCGCCTGCGCCTGACCGGCGAAGAAGATTATATACTCAAATACCCCCAGCCGCCCATGATGGGTATTTCTGATAAGTATGTTGATATCCATGCCGGCTCAATGGAAACGGCGGTCATGATGAAATATTTCCCCAAGCACGTGAAAGCGGCTATGGCAAGGAAACTCCCGCCCACCAGAGTCACGCTTGAAGACCTTAGAATATTGGGAAAAAACGAAGAAGCTACTCGCAAGCTGATACCGGACGGTTATTTCGGAAACCCGGCCGGCTATGATACCGCTGCCGCGGAAAAAATGGTTACCGACGATGCAAATGCCGTCGCCGATTATATCGAAGCTTATCTTAAGCTTAAGTAGAACTGGAAATTTTGAGGGGGGCTGGCGCCCCCCTTATTTTTAGAAATACATCTTGGCTGGTCCGGTGGTATAGTGAAACACCGGTCTGTCCACCCGCAGGAAGTACAGCGCGTGCTTTAGTCCCGCCGGTATGAAGACCAGGCTCGTCTTGTTGATGATATGCTTTTCGTCGCCCAGCCACAGTTCCGCTTCTGCCCCGAGGTCGTAAGGTTTATTGAGGTCCGTCCCTATGAAGGCGATTATTTCGTCGTAATCATGGGCATGAAAGTCCGTGCCTGCCTTCTTGGCCTTTGCTTTGATTTCGGGGCGGGGCAGGACCCAGACGCACTCCATGTAAAATGCGCCGGGTACATTTTTGCTGTCCAGGTAAAGGAGCCTGCCGCCCTTTCCTTTGCCGACCGCACTAACAGGCGGATTCCAATCTGGCTCGATGGTCGGCTGCTTTAGCTCGCTGATGATGTATTTGCCATACTTGGTTTTTGCCATAAACGGCCTCCTTAAAGATACAATAGACCTAAAGCCTGATAAACGCTGGGGTAGTCCTGTGCCCGCTACTGGTATTTCTTTTTCAGGCCCTCGCCGCAGGGGAACTCGATGGTGAAGAATATCGGCTTGGTGATATTCCGGAAAGTCAGCGGGCCGACCTCAAGACCGGCAGGTATAAACATAGCGCCGCTTTCTTTAACGAGGTGTTTCTCCCCGCCGATATATACTTCCATCTCTGCGCAGAGGTCGCGGATATTATCATAATAGAATGAGAAAAACCCGAAATACCGGTCATGCTTCTGGGTGTTGGCGTCCATGATTTTCTGCTCTTTAGGCCCGCCGGGGAGCAGCCAAATGTTCTCGCAGCCGAACTCCGCCCCTTTTACGGAGTTCTGGTCGATGCAAGCTATCCTTTTCGTCGTCTTGGCGTTGGGGTTTATATAAGCCAGGTTTTTGTAGCCCGGTGTATTCTTGGTCACGAACAATTTTTCATATTTTCTCGCCATCAGCGTTTCCTTTCTTTCTTGATATAATCCCCGTCTAGACGTACTCTCCGCCGGGGCCGATGGTGTAATGGAAGAAGGGTCTGTCCATGCGGTGGATTCTTAGCGGGCAGTGGGTGACGTTGGCCGGGATATAGACGCAGAAGCTCTTGGTGAA